>JAFPXC010000001.1 GCA_017394805.1 Clostridia bacterium
GACCGAGGTATATTGTCATCACGCTTGGCCTGCAACGCACGGTATCGTGAATCCTACCCGAATACTACCACTTTCCGCTATTACCTGTCAACGTATATACCATATTATCTTCCAATCAACATCATTCGACAATCCCCGACATGCCCCCGCGCTCGGCAATCGTTCCCAAACGAAAAACCGCAACGATATTCGTTGCGGCTCTTCGTTCGATAGGACGGGTTACTCGTCGTCCGCGTCCGCGTCGGTCGGCGGGGCGGCTTCGCAAGGGGCGGGGCTGTCAATCGAGGCGGGTTCCTCGTCTTCTTCGTTGTTGGCTTCGTCGGCGAGTGCCGCCGCCATTTCCGCTTCCTCGGTCTCGGCGAAGGCTTTTGCCTCTTCGATGACTTCGTCGTCCGACCGCGTTCGTCTGCTTAGCCGTTTGAAAAACTTCTTTCATTTTGACTATTTTGCCTCAAACACTTGCGCAAAGACGAATAATGTGCTACTATTACTAAGCACGGAAGAGTATCGAAGTGGTCGCAACGAGCCGCACTCGAAATGCGGTTGTCTGCAAAACAGGCACATGGGTTCGAATCCCATCTCTTCCGCCAAGAGCAACCTAAATCGAACCCATAAAGTTTGGTTTAGGTTTTTCTTTTGCAAAAATCCTGTGCTTTCCTGCGTTTTTCGGGTTTTATTATAGATTATCAGCGTGAAAAAGGTGTTCGTACAGGTGTGTTCGTATCGCTCTGTCCCTATCACCAAACGGACGTTTTATGCCGCGAAAGGTTCTTGACGTGAGAAAGGAGTGTGTTAGGCTATGTGCCGAAAAGGCAACGAAAAAGCCCCCCTTGGGGCTGTATCGGTTGGCTCTTTTAAGCCTTTCAATACACGCTCTGCGGAGGCTCGCGTCAAGAACACCGTGGAATAAATAGTCCGTGTTCTTATTCTACTTTCATTACAAATCTGAAATCCTGTGTTCCGTAGTTCTTCTTGTTTTGGATAACGTAAGGCATTTTGATATTACGCACATAAAAAGAAAAACCCTGACTTTCGTCAAGGTCAATCGTTTTAGGGGTGTTGTAGTGGATTATCATTTTGTCATCGAATAAGAGTATTTCTTTTATCAGATGATTTATCAGTTTCAACGGCTCTTTTTCAAGCCCTGCTTTGTAAAACCGAATGATGTCGGCTTTGGATAATCTGAAAGCGGATTTCGCTTTTTCTATCGTTATCTGTTTTTGCAAATCCTCGAGTTTTGTTTCAAGTTCTCGCAAACGCTTCATAACAGTTGCGCTTGTACCGCCTTGTTCTATGGCTTCCATAATATTGTTTATAGAGTTCTCCGTTTGGCGTATCTCTTTTGTCAATGCGTTTAATGCGGAGTTCTCTTTTATTTTGCGTTCTTGTATAGCCATAAGCCTGTCCGCTATGTAGTTTTGGATTTCGGGTTTGGATAATTGCTCGATAATGTTGTCAAGCACGTATTTCTCGAGTATCTCTTTCCGCACTTGCGACTTCTTACAGCCGTTTTGGTGTTTACGTCCGAGGCATTTGTAATAACGTATCTTTTCGCCGTTCTTTGCCGTTCCGCACTCTGCGGATATGGGACTACCGCAATAACCGCATTTGAGTTTGTTACGGAGTAAGTACACGACTTCAACGCTGCGTTTGCCGTATTTGTTGGTTTCTATCTTCTTGCGAACGATTTCGTATATTTCCGTCGGTACAATTTGCGGATGGATATTGTCAAACACTTCGTCGTTGTGTCTGTATATGCCCGAATACTTTTCGTTTTTGAGTATGTTATAAACGGTATTTCGGGCGAACTTCTTGCCACGATTGAATATCCCTTTTGCTGTTAAATGCGCAATAATGTCTTTAACGAAAACGCCTTGCGAATATTGGTCATAGATATAACGTACCACTTCGGCTTTTTCTTCGTCTATTAGTATCTTGTGATTTTCCACTTTATAGCCGTAAATGAGAAAACCACCCGTATAGTTGCCTTTCAATCTCGTTTCGTTCATACTGCGACGTACTTTTTGGGATAATTCTTCCGAATAGTGTTGTGCCATTGCTTCGAGCATACCTTCAAAGATTATCGCTTCGGGCGTATCGGGGATATATTCGGTTGCGGATACGACTTTTACGCCGTTGTCTTTAAGGGTTTTCTTATGTATCGCCGTTTCGTATTTGTTTCTTGAAAACCTGTCGAACTTATAGACGAGTACACAGTCAAAGTCCTTTTTCGCGCTGTCCGCTATCATATTACGGAAGTCGGGGCGATTATCGTTTGTGCCTGTCATAGCACGGTCGATATACGTTCTTATCACAAGCATATCGTGCGACTTAGCGTATTCGTTACATACGCGGAGTTGTCCCTCTATGGACTGTTCCGTTTGGTTATCGCTCGAATAACGAGCATAGATTACTACTGATTTCATTTTAACTTTTATCTCCTTTATGTTTTAGATTTGTCTTTCGACGGGAACGGACAAAACGAAAACGGCTTATCGTCTGTTTTGTTGTCGTCGGTTTTCTTTTCCGTCAAGGGTTGTGAAACAATGCACTTTACCCTTGACGGGAAAGACGGTTTCGTTTACGCTCCCCGATCCGAAAGACATATTGATTAGTTGCACTTCGGCAACTTCGCTATGGTTTCTTTGCTGACTTGCCCGATGATCTCGCCCTCGGTGATACAGGTAAAATCGTCGAACAATAACGCCTTTCTGTCGTCCACTCCGTAAGGACAGGCAATATCCGTTTCGAGAACGTCGGAAAGAAAGTAAGTTGGTAGTTTACCACCGTAAACAAGCCTTTCGCCCGTCTTTTCCAAATACTTGGTGATATACTTCGCCGCTTGAGATATATCGTCCTGCTCGTTTATCTCTCGGAAGTCGTTTCTCCCGAAGTGTTTGAGAAAATGACTGTTTGGATAGGTCGTTTGTCTGCGGCGATTCGTCGTGCTGTAATCTTCGATTGTTTCTATCGTTCCTATCATTTGCGGTATGTAGAATATTCCGTGGAAGTGTAAGCGTTGTTTGTCGGGTGAACGCTCCCATACGCCGATATACTTCCAACCGTTGCGATTGACAAGGTGTTTCAACGTGTTGGACAGTTTCTTTCTGAACGTTTCTTCGGTGTGCAATTTGTCGTCGTAGGTGAACGTGCAAAAATAGTTCCAGTCCTGCAATCGCAGTTTTCGCATAAGTCTGACCTTGCGTTTTATGGCGTTTGTCTTTACCTGCTCCATATTCGCATTGACGAAAGTGGTCAAATCTTCGCTATCTTCGAACTCGTCTTGCAAGGCTTCTTTGATTGCCTTTTTGCGTTCTTTTTTCGGTTTGGATAAACTATCCTTGTATGCCGTTTCAAAGTGTGTTGTTCTTTGGGTGTTTGTTTTCGCTTTGCCGTTGCCTTTTTACTGACTTTACCGCTCGAGAACGCGCCTTGCGGTATCGCTATGTAATGACTGCCGTCAAAGTAGATTTTTGCGTTTCGATAATTCATTTTCGTTTTGCTCCTTATTGAGATTTTCGTTTTGTCGGCAAGCGGAAAATAAAAAGAGCAGGACACAAAAAACTAACGTGTTTCTTGTATCCTGCTCCATAAACCCGACCACTGTTCCTATGCGGAAATCTCGGCTCGCGGTTGCGGTACTATCTCTCTATCTTAGACTTACCGTTCAAATATTCAGTTGTTTTGCAACGTGTTTTCAGCTTTGTTGCTTTTGACTTTCTTTGTACGTTTCGACTATGCTCTCATACAGCGAATCGAGAAAAGACGTTTGCTCGCTTTCCGTCATCGCCGTTATATCCGGCTTGCCGACCGTTTCAATCGTGAGTTCCGTTTTCAGCATTTCTTTCTACCTCCTTTTTTCGCTATGGTAACTTCCTAACTCGCAAGTTCTTTGCGACTTTGAAAAAAAGGAATAGAAAACGGACGAAAATTCTTTCGTATTCCGCCCGTTAAATGCAATCTCCGTCCCACAATACAAAAGATACCAAACGGAAAACAAATAAAAGACCACGGCGTAAAATGATGTAAAACTCAAAAACAGCCGACGGCGGATCATCGGGGCGATTCGCAAGCGGTTTAGCGAGAACGCCCCGATCCGCTCGGCTTTGAGTGTTTCATTTTACCGTGTCGATTTGGTTTTCGGCGGGTGCTTGACCGCGCCGAGCATCGGCGCGCTTGTATATGTCAAGCACCCGCCACAGTGCCATTTGTTTGTTTTATACATTTATGATATACTTTTATTTAAAAAGGAGGGTTATTTATGAAACCTATCGAAAAAGACTTTATATTGCAAACAACCACGCGCAAACAAATGAGAGACGATTTAATCAAAGAATTTCTCAAAGAAGAACCTGGCACTGGCAATGGAGATAATGCCTCCAAGTATTCATTTAGAGTGGAGACATTTGGAGTTTATCAAATCGTATTAGAAAGACCTGCACATAATAACAAAGGGATAGATTTTATTGTTAGAGTTAATGACATAACGTTTGAACATAAAGTAAATGGCAAAAAACTCAAGTATTCAAAATTCAACAATGCACCAAGCCATGATAATATACTTGATGCACTTGAATATTGCAAAAATAACTATACAAAACTATATAATTCATTTGTTATAAACGAGCTTTCAAAGATATATAACTGTAAAATAGTTGGGTATTCGAAGCCTTCTGGAGCATCATTTGTAGATTGTAAAGGAAACCAACATCCTATTGAAATGCTATTGTTGTCAATCAAGTGGCTTTTTATCGAGCAAGACTGTACATATTGGAACTACTCTGGTAGAAATATGTTATATACTGGTTTAAAAAATAAAAATCTTATTTAAAACGATAAAGATTTTCTTGCTATTATTCGCTATTTTGGAATATAATATTCTTATTAAAATTCGAGGTGATATTATGTTGAGTTTTATGTCCGCGAAAGAAGCCGCTGAAAAATGGGATATCTCTCAAAGGAGAGTTGCTATACTATGTTCCGAAAAACGTATCGACGGAGCAATGATGGTCGGCAATATGTGGATTATTCCGTCCACCGCTGAAAAACCTATTGATAAAAGAACCGTTCGTTATGAAAAAACAAAAACTGTCACACTTAAACCATTTGTAAAATGGGTCGGCGGTAAAAGTCAACTTGTCGATGAAATAGAAAAAATGTTACCGTCTGACGGTGAAAAAGTTTTGACGAAATACGCTGAACCTATGGTCGGCGGCGGCGCATTATTTTTCAATATCCTTTCAAAGTATGATTTTGAAGAACTTTATATAAGCGATATAAACGCTGAACTTATAAATGCATACAAGGCGGTAAAAACCGATATCGACAACTTGATCTCAAAACTCAATGAAATGCAAATGTCGTTCTTGCCTATGGATGAAAACGGCAGAAAGTATTTTTATTATAATATTCGCGAAAAATTTAATTCGACCATCTTATCTGCAGAAACTTCAACTGAAAAAGCCGCACAGTTTATTTTCTTGAATAAAACTTGTTTCAATGGCTTATATCGCGTAAATAGAAAAGGTCAATTTAACGTTCCTATGGGAGCATATAAAAATCCGACTATTTGTGATGATGAAAACTTGCGAAACATTCACGAAGCGTTGCAAAACGTAACGATTGTTTGCGGAGATTATTCGCTTTCAAAATCATTCATAGATAAAGATACTTTCGTATATCTTGATCCCCCTTATCGTCCTATTTCCGAAACATCTGCATTTACTTCATATAATTCTGAATCTTTTGATGATAATGAGCAGATACGACTTGCACAGTTTATTGATGAAATCAACAAGTTGGGAGCAAAGATTGTTTTAAGCAATTCGGATCCGAAAAACGTAAACGAAGATGACAATTTCTTTGATGATTTGTATAGAAATTATAAAATCAACCGTGTCGAAGCAAGCCGTGCAATCAATAGCAAAGGTGATAAGCGCGGTAAAATAAACGAATTGCTCATTTGCAACTGAGGTGAGTCAAATGACAAATGATAATTTCAGTATTTTGTTAGATTGTTTGCGGATAGTTGAAAATCCAAATATTGAACAGCAAGCAAAAGATAAGGCAATCAAAAATCTTATATGTAAAATGATAGATATGAATATGGCTTACGGCAATATTACTAAACAAGACTTGAAGCATTTAGTTGATATTTCTAATACTGCAAAAGAATTATACGAAGTGGCTTCAGTATATTTCGCGAGTCATGACATTAGACTCTAAGGAGAAAACATATGAAAAGAGATTTTAATGAGTGGCTTAAAACATTCAAGTCGAGCATTTGCAATTATGGCTATTATGTTGATTTCGAGAAAGTTTACGGCAATATCGAGAATATAAAAGTTGAGTTGAATATTCTCAATTCTCTTATCGGCTCTAAAAATATAGAACATGATTTTGAAAAGCTTGTTGCAGAATATCCGCAAGTGTTGAAATGTATTCCGATTTTGCTTGCGGTGCGTGGGCGTGAAATATATGCTATTGACGGCGATGGCGAATATCTTTTTAATTTCCATACGCTCAATTACACGACAAAAGAGTATATAATGTTTATGCAAAAGACGGGTTTGTTTGATTTAATCGCAAATCACGTTATCAATAACCTTGTCGATTATGTTACGGGCGTAGAAGTAGGACTTGACAGTAACGGTCGCAAAAATCGCGGCGGACATTTAATGGAAAATCTTGTTGAAGATTATCTTGTAAAAGCGGGACTTATAAAAGGTGAAACATACTTTAAGGAGATGAAACTATCCGCTATTGAAAAGAAATGGGATATTGATTTATCGGGTATATCAAATCAAGGAAAAGCCGAAAAGCGGTTTGATTTTGTTGTTAAAAAAGGTAAAACAATTTATGGCATAGAAACGAATTTTTATACCGGTGGCGGCTCAAAATTAAACGAAACTGCACGCAGTTATAAAACAATCGCATTAGAGGCAAAACAAATCGACGATTTTTCCTTCGTGTGGCTTACCGACGGTTACGACGGTTGGAAATCTGCACGGCATAATTTGGAAGAAACTTTTGACGTGTTAGACAATATGTATTGTATAGCCGACTTGGAA
This sequence comes from Clostridia bacterium, assembly GCA_017394805.1. Lineage (NCBI taxonomy): Bacteria > Bacillati > Bacillota > Clostridia > Clostridia bacterium. The sequence goes on from JAFPXC010000001.1 coordinate 7,071, forward strand.
AATGGCGTTATTGCTAAACTGTTCGATTGATATGGCAAAAAAGATTCCTTTACAACCCGAAGATTTCGAACTCGAAACAAATACCGTTTGGGCTTTTCCCGATCGCGGTAAATGGGCAACGCACGACGCTAAATATCGTGGAAATTGGTCACCGTATATTCCGAGAAACGTAATTCTGCGTTATTCGAAAGAGAACGACATTGTTTTGGATCAGTTTGTCGGTGGCGGCACTACTGCCGTTGAAGCCAAACTGACAGGCAGAAATTTTATCGGTGTTGATATTAACCCAAACGCACTTGAAATTACAAAAAGCAAATTGAATTTCGAGTGTGAATTTAATCCGACGATAAATATTATGCAAGGCGATGCGCGCAATCTTTCGTCTATTGCCGACGATTCGATAGACCTTATTTGCACACACCCGCCTTATGCCGATATTATTCATTACAGCGAAGATATCGACGGCGATATGTCGCTTATGCCGATGAAAGATTTTTTGTTTGAAATCGGCAAAGTCGCAGAAGAATGCTATCGGGTATTGAAAAAGGATAAGTTTTGCGTTATACTTATGGGAGATATGCGCAAAAAAGGTATGGTCCAACCACTTGCTTTTGAAACGATGCGTATTTTTGAAATGGCAGGGTTCAAAACGAAAGAAATTATAATCAAAGAACAACACAACTGCAAAGCCACGGGCTATTGGAAAACAAACAGTATAAAGTTTAATTTTCTTTTACTCGCCCACGAGTATATGTTTGTTTTAAAAAAGCGGTAAGTTTTGTAAAATGCAAGGTTTATTATAACCATCCACTACGCTTGATAGTAGTCGATAGTAGATAAGAAAAGTTATTAGGAGTGAAAAAAATGACAACTATTGTACGCTCAATCGAAGATGCATTGCATTACGAAATATCTCAAGTACAAGTTGAAGAATATTGGAATTTGGGTGATACTCCAGAATTAAAAATACATAGTATTCATGCATACCCAGCAAAATTTCCGGCATTTATCGCAAGCAAAGCCATTCAGTTGGCATATAAAAGTGGAATTGAAGTGAATACGGTTTCGGATATTTTTTGCGGTTGTGGGACAGTTGCAATTGAAGCTAAACTTAATGGTGTAAATTTCTGGGGATGTGATATCAATCCCATCGCAACCTTAATTACTAAGGCAAAAATAGGAAATTATAGTATAAGCAAATTAGAGGAACTGTATAATTTTATTCAAGATTCATATTCCAATAACAGAACCGTATATAATTACGAAGAGTCAAATGAACGTATAAGATACTGGTTCAAACAAGAGCAATTCTATGACTTAAGCAAGCTTAAAGAAGCAATTATGTCTATTCCCAAAGGAAAATATCGCACTTGTTTTGAGTGTCTGTTTTCATCCATATTAAAACCTACATCAAAATGGCTAACAAAATCTATAAAGCCACAAATTGATCCCAATAAGAATATTGCTGATGTTTGGAAAACTTTTGAACGTCAATTTAGAAAGTTTACTAAATGTGTGAGCGATATGCCTCAAACTCAATCTAATATTGAAATTGTGACATGTAGTATTTTAACAAAAAAAAGTTTGCCAAAAGTAGATTTAATTATTACTAGTCCGCCTTATGTAACCTCATATGAGTATGCGGATTTGCATCAACTTTCTTCCCTGTGGCTTGACTTTACGGATGATTACACTTTGCTACGGAAGGGAACGATGGGAAGCGCATATAATAGTGAAACATTTAACTATGATATTCTAGAATTAAATGAAACGGCACGTGAAATTATATTAGAATTAAAGTCAAATAAAAAAATTTCAAAGGCAAAAATTAAGTCTATTGCGAGATACTATATTGATATGCAAAAGGCTACAGAGCAGTGCTATAAAATGTTGAATCCGCACGGTATGGCGTTATTTGTAATTGGAGATACGGAATACAAAGGAACGCAAATACATAACTCTAGGCAACTTGTTGAATCTTTAATAAAAAGCGGGTTTCGGGAAGTTACTGTTTCTAAACGAAAGATTAGGAATAAAATATTAACTCCTTATAGAGATGAAAATGGCAAGTTTACTAGCAACAAAGATGATCGGGAAATCTATCACGAGGAATTTGTAATTACTGGGAGAAAATAACTATGGCTAAAAGAGAACTTATAAAAATTGAACCGTATGCAAGATTATTAACTATGCTTAGTGAACAACTTATCAAAAATGAAGTAGTTGCTTTAACCGAGATTGTTAAAAATGCATATGATGCAGATTCTAATTGGGTAAGAATAAGTTTTGAAAATTTTACAAGGAATTATAAGGCTCAAAAGGATTCAAGAATCATTATCGAAGATTGTGGATGTGGTATGACTGAAGAAGTTTTGAGACATGACTTTATTAATCCCGCTTCTGCAAATAAAAAAATTAAAAAGGAACGCGGAGAAACATCTCCTAACGGAAGAATACTTCAAGGAGAAAAAGGGATTGGCCGCTTTTCGTTATTCAAATTAGGCAAAACCGTTACGGTTTATACAAAAACAAAAGATGATACTAGTCCTAGAAAATTAATTGCAGATTTCTCAAAATATGGAGATGAGTTTTTAAATGATGATGAAAGTCAAATTATGCTTTCAGAATTAGATGTGGAATTCATTTCAGAAGCCACTGAATTCAGTTTTGAGCCGCAAGTTATGCTCGCGGATGGGTATGCCAAACGGCCCAATCAAGGGACAACTATTATAGTCGAAAATTTAAATGATAGCTGGGGAAAGGCAAAAATAGAAAAACTACAAGATGAATTAATGAGTCTTATCGGGAACGATGAAGATGATTTTTCTATATATATTTTTAAAGATAATTCTTTCCTTCCTTCTGTCGTGATAACTGAGGATGACAGATTGCAGAAAATCATTGATCAGAAAGCGGTATATAAAATTGAGGGTCACTATATAGAAAAAGAGTCTGCATTTGAATTTACAATTAATGGGAAAGCATATAAAAAAGATATTTACGATAAACAAATTAACAAGTTAAGTACATACAAAAAATATAAAGTTGATAAAGGCTTCAAGGAAAATGACAGCTTGGAAAATAATAGTGCATTAACAAATACAGAATGTGGCGATTTTTCTTTTAGATTTTATGTGTTTGATTTGGAAAAGCAATATGTGCGAGAAAAATTTAGACTCCCTGTTGATGATTTGAAAATTGTAAAGAAGAATCGCGTTTATTTATATCGAGACGGTATAAGGGTATTTCCATATGGAAGTATTAAGGATGATTGGTTGCAGGTTGATACTATTAGAGGAACGCAAAAGGCCAGTGCTATGTTTAGCAATGACCAATTAATTGGTTATGTAAATATAACCTATAAGGATAATCCCAACTTGAAAGATAAAACTAATCGTGAAGGATTAATGGAGGTAGGCAATGCCTATCTAGATTTTGTTGCCATGATCCAGTGCTTTTTGCAATACATCAAAGTATATCATTATGATTTGGATTATGCAAACAAAAAAAATGCAATAAAGAAATTTGATAAGAATGAGCAAATAAATCTGTCTAATAGTTTTTCTAAAGTAATAAAAGAAGTAAATGATGATTCAATCAAAAAGCAACTAATTAAAATACAACAAGATGTTGAAAAACAAAGCGAGTATCAGTTAGGCCGTATTCGTGTCGTAGAGGATTTAGCAGGGATCGGTCTATCAATTCAAGCAACGCACCATGACCTAAATAATTTTATCAAGAGAAGTTATAATGTTATTGATGACTACAGCAGAAATCTTTTGATAGACGACAATTCTTTTACAGATAAAAGCATTGTTTTAGAGAAATTAGAACGTCTGCGTGGTCTATTGTCTGCTATGGACGATCTTTTGGTAGACATGAAGAGTTTGTTTGCATCTACGCAAAGGAAATCCAAACAGATTCGCGTTGCGGAAGTATTAAATAAAGTAATCGGGTATTATAAAAATTTATTTGTAACTAAAAACATAAATTTCGATGTTAAATCAATTGGAAACAATCCTTTAGTTATTACTATGCCCGAAGCATTATTAATGACTATCTTTATTAACATATTTGACAATGCTATTTATTGGCTTGAAGATGAAGATAAACAGGCAAAACAAATACGGATAACCATAAATTGCGATGAACAATGTATCATTTTTTCAGATAATGGTCCGGGTATCTATCCCGAAGAGGAAGAAAAAATATTTGAAGCATTCTTTACAGGCAAAGGATTGGAAGGGCGCGGCCTTGGTTTATATATATGCAGGCAATTTATGGAACGATATGATTATCATATCCAAGTGATTAAAAACACCATTGATTGTTTGAACGGCGCTAATTTTTTGCTTGATTTTAACAAGGAGTGATACATATGGAAAACGTAAGACAAATGTTTTCAGGTGATATACTGATAATAGACGATGAAGTTAATGAAAAAGATACAGAAATTAATAGAATTAAAGAATTTTTGGAAACGAAGCGTTTTCATGTTATTGCATCTGAGTCTATTCCTACCCCAAATGAGTTAACAGACAAGAAAATTGCATTTGTTGTATGCGACTGGAAATTTAATAATATAGATGAGAATTTGAATGCACAGAATGTTATTAGTTTTCTAAACAATATTAACACAAATCGCTTAATTCCTATTTTTATATGTACGACTGTAGAAAAAGATGAAATTGAAGAATATCTGCTTGATGAAAATGGATGTAAAAAGTATAAGAAAAATGAAGCATCTTGTGTTTTTATAGTTAAAAAGTCCGAGATTGTAGGAGATAATATTTTTAAAGTTATCAATAACTGGATTGAGAAAAATCCTTCAATTCAATATATGAAAGCTTGGGAAAAAACTATCGAAATTGCAAAAGAAAAGATGTTCAGTGATTTATATAATGAATCTGAATTCTGGCCGCTTGTACTACATCAATGTTTTAAAAATGATGGCGATGATCCGACAGAAGAAATGGGACAATTTTTATCTCGGAATCTATTTTCTAGGGTTAGTGGCACGTATAAGTTTAAAGAATTAGAGCCAAGATCAATGGATGATATTCAATTAAAAAACATATTAGATGGAGAAAGGACATTTTATTATCAGGAAGAAAACATATCCGATGAAACGCTTTTACATACAGGCGATATATTTGAATTGGCAGGAAACTTATACATTAACATTAAAAGGCAGTGTGATTTATTGCGGAATAACAGAGATGTTTATTTGCTTAAGCTTGACTCTGCTGGTAAAATTAGTGATTCTCCAATTAAATTGTCTGATAACAAAGAGAATCTGCAGATTTTAGGGAAAAACTATAATATTGCTGATAAGCCTATAGAAAAAATCAACGACGCACTGGATAAAGCTTTTGCAAAAACTAATTCTTTTTATAACGGAAAATTTTTAGAAAAAATCAACGAAGTAATTATTCCATGTGTGTGTCATCTTGATGTCTGTAAAATTGATCTTCGTTCTTTAAGAGTTATATCAGTTGATAATTTAAAGACTGATTACAAACGCAAGGCGCGACTTTTAGAACCATATATCAGCATTGTCACGGAAAAATTTGCATCATATATTTCATCGAAAGGAACCATGCGTACACCTGAATCTTTGTTGACTCATAAGTTTATTTGTCAAGATATAGAATAAAACTCGATTTACGTTACTAACGCTCCGCCATAAAGAAACGGTTATTTTGATAGAATGACCGTTTCTTTTATTTTATCTCAAAACGGCTTGAAATAAGGGCATTTCGCCTTTTTCTTTATTGCCGTTCTTCCCCAAATACAAATCGTAGGATTATGGGGGGGTAATCGTTGGATTATGGTTTTAGTTGATACCTACACGCACTTTTTCGACTTTTTCTAACTTTTTTGAATTCGATCTCAATCTGACGGTTTTCGTCAAACGTCATCGATCGGAGCGCCGAGGAGCGCTTCGCTGAGTTTTTTTGCCTCTTCTTTTTCGCTTCGCATGTGAAACACCTTCCCCCGCAGGGAATCCATACGTTCGTCCAGTTCGGCACTGAGGTCCGCACACTTTTTGAGTTCATCCGACATTTCGCCGTCAAAGAGTGAACCCTTTTTATATCTCAGCTGATGCTCCAGACTCGCCCATGCGTCCATCGCAATGGTGCGAAGTTGTATTTCCGCTTTCATCACGCGCTTTTCCTGCTGCAGAAAAATAGGGACGGCTACGATCATATGGAGGCTGCGGTATCCGTTCTCTTTGGGAGAAGAGATATAATCCTTTTCCTGAATGATTTGTATATCGTCCTGCTTTTTCAACGCGTCCGCCAGCATAGAAACGTCGTCTGTAAAAGAGCAGATCACCCGTATCCCGGCAATATCGTTCAGGTTTTCCTCTATGCTGTTGATCGTGAGCGGATACCCGCGTGAGATCAGTTTATTCCTGATCGAAAGCGGATTTTTAAGTCTTGTTTTGATCGAGCTGATCGGCTGGCGATCAAAACGGAGCGAGAATTCCTCGTTCAGCACCTTGAACTTTGTCTCGATCTCCATCATGGCGCAGTTGTAATAGGACATGAGTTTCGCAAAGGAATAGGTTTTTTGTATCGCCGCTTCAAACATCTCCTTGCTGATCGGCATCTCGGAAAAGTCCGACCTGTCTTCCGACAAAGGCATCAATTCATTGTTTTTCATAAACATCGTCCCCTTTACTTTTTTCGCATTAAGATTGGTCATTCTTCCTTAGTTTTTTGCAGTACTGCGTACAAAGCTTATCCGTGCAGTCCGAGCATCGAAGCGCGGCGTTGGAATGCTCCCAGAAGCGTTCGGGAAACATCATAACGCAAAGTTTCCATATCAGCCACGCCGCAAACGCCATCAAAATCAGACTTGCCGAATAAAACCCCTTGACAGCAATCATCGGCGTAAACATCATCAGATGATCCCAGTTGAAGATCCTGCAGGTCGTACAGCATCTGTTTCGCATAATGAGGCGGAAAGGGCACCACACGAGAACACAGATCAGGTCGCAGACGTAGAACGCGCAGCTGATCATAAAAAGGTGCGTGTCGTTAAGCACGTCGTTCGGGCGCAGGAAGACGAGGTTGCATTTTTGTCTTTCACCGCAATCTTCCTCCCGATCATGATTCCGCCTTATGAAAAGGACCGGACTGCTGTTCGCAGCCCGGTCTTGAACGGTTCGTTCGTATGCCTTTGACGAGCGCGTACTTCCGGACTCAGTCTTTTTTCTTGAATTTTGCCTTGAAGTCCTCGAAATCCGCCTTCATCTTCGCCCGCTTTTCCTCGACTCTCTGACGGCGCGATTCCTTCTTTTCTTCGCGCAACTTTGCGCGGGCGTCTTTTTCCATTTGCTTCTGAAGCTTTTCCGCCTCTTCGATCTCTTCCGCGACCTCGGCGGCGTCAAGTCTTACGAGTACGGATTCGTATTTAGCAAAGCAGAGGTCTGCCGCAAGAGGCTCAAGTTCGGAAACGAGCTCGATGACGGCGGTGCTTTCCGGCAGGATTGCCTCACACACCTTCTCAATAAGCGATGCGTTTTTAGCCGCGTCGGAGGAGTCGATCGCACTGCCGATCAGAGCGCCCATGCCGCCGCCTAAAAGCATACCGATGGGTCCCCCGATGACGCCCACAAGACCGCCGATCAGTCCGCCGTGACGGGTATCGTCGGTCGTTTCAACGCCCGTGTCGAAATGATCCTTCATAACGATCCGTCCGCCCTCGTTCTTAACGATACACGCCTGCGAGACGATGAACGCCGGATTGACCGACGCCTGACGGATCTCGGAAAGCGCTTGATACGCTTCGCTTTCCACCTTGAAATTGACGACCAAAATATTCTCTGCCATTGTTGTTCTCTCCTTTTTTCTTTTCAGGCTCTTGACAAAGCCGTTTTTGCGTGGTACACTTGTTACACCGTCGCAATTGTACCACGGATTACACGCATATGTCAATACCATATCCGTCGGACTGAACAATCGTCGGGCAATTTGTAACGTCGGAAAGGGTAACTATTTATGACAGAGATTGAAAAGAACGAGATCCTCCGTCTCTCAAACGAGGAATCGAACGCCTTGACGAGAAAATGTCTTCAAACCGCTATGGGTAAAATGCTGGCGAGGCAGAGCCTTGAAAAGATCAGCATTTCCGAGCTTGTTCGTGTTGCGGGCGTTTCTCGGAACGCTTTTTACCGGAACTATGAGTCCAAAGAAGCACTCGTGGAGGAAATGTGCGCAGGCGTGACGTCATGGCTGAAAACGTCTGCGGAAAAATGGGAGAACAGCGATGATAAAGAGGAGAGTATGATCTCCATCTTCCGGTTCGTCCGCGATAACGCAATAACGTTCCGGATCCTCGTGGACGCCCGCCGCGCGCTGATCGAAAAGATCGAGTTTGCCGCCGTTCCGACTTACGGCGATGGACCTGAACGCTATCTCGGAGTAGCTCGCGCCGGAGTTTATATCATGATCCTCAAGGAATGGTTTGAAAGCGGGATGAAGGAATCTCCCGAAGAAATAGGAGCGCTTTGCAGCCGCTACGTCTCGGCTGTCGGCGCCCGCAAATGAAACGGCTTCCAACAGGAGCAAAAAAAAAGAATTCGAAAACTTCATAATATAAAGGAAACAAGAATCGTTAAAAAATAATGATATAATCTGTGTCATTTTTGCCCGAGAGCGTAAAAATGCAAGGAGCGTATCCTTCACAATGGAGGGTAACCACTCACCCCCCTTGCATGGATTCTATCAATATCTACTATGCAACACAAGTTTTGAGTGCGCCCGGCGATTGGGTATAGACGACGAAACGTACCATTTTGTAACAGGCGGATGGGATTAAGCGCTCGGTAGGGCTCCCACTCGCTCCGCCATAAGCCTTCAAGTTTGAACCATCAGACTTGAGGGCTTTTGTTTTGTCACGCATAGATGGTAAACGAAAATTTTTACGGTTAATCGGATAAAACACGCCGAAATCGCTTATAGATACTTCTCCATGCATACGGCGTCCGACTCGACGTCGTAGGGCGGATGGTTGGGGCAGACCGAATAGCCGTTGCGAAGATAAAACGCAATGGCGCGGGGGTTCCCGCCGCGGCACTCCAGTACGAGGCGGCGGTAACCTAAGGCGCGCGCCTCGTCTTCCACGGCCGCCATCTGCGCGGCGCCTACGCCACGACTGCGGGTGCGAGCGTACACGCGCTTCACTTCACCCGTTTCGTCGTCCAAAACGCGCACGCCGGCGCAACATATGGGCGTGCCACATTCGTATCCGACGAGGAAAAACGCTTTGTTTTGCCCGAAATCTTCGGGACAAACGTGAGGGTGCCGTCGTGCCCGAGTGTGCCGATAAGCACCTCGTTCAACTCTTGAAGAAGTGCTTTCGAATCGACGGATTCGATAGATGATTTTACGAAAGAAAGTGTCGTTTCCCCTTGCCTTATGCTCATAATACGCACAACTTTTTGCGGTGCGGTGCGCACCGCGATCGCTATGGATTATAGGGATTTCACGCCCGTTTGTCAAGCGTTCCACCTTGGGGGCATCGCCCGCGTCGGCCTTCTTCCGCTCACCCCGTAAAAAACGTAACTAAAGTTGTAATTCGGTATTGAAAAGCCGACGGCTACTTGTTATAATAGAAGCAAGTGTGCAAGCACGAGCGAAGCGAAGTATTTGCATAACGCTTGCGCCGCATTGCAACCGAACGCGGGGAGCGTAGCGACCAATCTATACGCAGTATAGATACCATTCGTAAGAATGGGCGTTCGTATGGTTGTATAATAGAAGCAAGCGTGCAAGCACGAGCGAAGCGAAGTATTTGCATAACGCTTGCGCCGCATTGCAACCGAACGCGGGGAGCGTAGCGACCAATCTATACGTAGTATAGATACCATTCGTAAGAATGGGCGTTCGTATGGTTGTATAATGAAAAAGTATTTTATCTGCGCGCCAACGCATACGCGCAGAAATAAGCGAGGAGAGAACTATGAAATTCGTCAAAAAAGCAATCGTGGTATTATTAATCGTCGCCGTCGTCGCCGGCGTTACGGCGTGCGCCAACGGCAAAGACGCCGTCAAGTTCGATACCTGGAACGAATGTACGGCCTTGACGTCGCTCAAAGAGTACGTCAAAGCGGTGACGGACAAAAACAGCAAAGAGTATATCCCCGTGGAAGATCGCATCGCGGTGTTCGACATGGACGGCACCTTGTGCGGCGAATTGTTCCCCGAGTATCTCGAGTATCTTCTCTTGGCCTACCGCTGCTTGGACGATCCTACCTACCAAGCGAGCGAAGACCTCGTCGAAGTCGCCACCGAGATACGCGAAGCTGGCAAGAACTACAAGACGCCCGCTATCCCCGAGTACGACGTGCGCCACGGCAAGGCGCAAGCCAAAGCCTTCGCGGGGATGACGCCCAACGAGTTTATACAATACGTCAAGACCTTCCTGCAACAGGACGCGCAAGGATTCACGGGGTTGAAATACGCCGACTCCATCTACAAACCCATGATAGAGGTGGTGACCTACCTGCAACAAAACGACTTTACCTGCTACGTGGTCAGCGGCTCCGACCGCATGATCTGCCGCGCGGTGGCGTGCGAAGCGCTCAACCTGCCCGAAAACCAAATCATCGGCATGGACGTCACCTTGGTGGCCACCAACGAGCCGACCTATGAGAACAACGAGGGCTATCACTACAACAATCTGCACTATCAATTCAACGACGGCGGCAAGGACACCTTGGTAAGAGGCGACAGTCTGTGGATAAAGAACCTCAAGATGAACAAGGTCTTCCAAATCGCGCAGGAGATCGGCAAGCAACCCGTGCTTTCCTTCGGCAACAGCAGCGGCGACGTGAGTATGCACGAGTACACCGTCACCGACAATAAATACCGCTCGATGGCCTTTATGCTCATCGCGGACGACGCCGAAAGAGACCACGCCGACCTCACGGAGACCGCCAAACGCAAAGCGCAATGGGAAACGCGCGGCTACACCATCATCTCGATGAAAAACGACTTCAAGACCATCTACGGCGAAGGCGTTACGATGACGAAATAATCGAAAAAGAGGAAACCGATATGGAACAAAAATTGCTGATAGAAGCGAAAAACCTCGTAAAAACCTACGGCGAGGGCGAAGGCTTGACCTTTGCGTTGAACAAGGTGTCCATCAACGTGTACGAACACGACTTTTTGGTGATCTTGGGCGGCTCGGGCTCGGGCAAGTCCACCTTCCTTAATATGCTGGGCGGCATAGACAAGGTGGAATCGGGCGAAATATTGGTCAACGGACAAGACATCGTCAAATTCAACGACAAGCAGTTGACCTTGTACCGCCGCAATACGATAGGATTCGTCTATCAGTTCTTCAACCTCATCAACGATATCACCGTCTATCAAAACGTCGTGTTGGCCCCCGGCTCGCGCAACAAAGAACGCGCCATGGCGCTCTTGGAACGCGTGGAATTGGCCGACAAAAAGGATAAATTCCCCCGTCAACTGTCGGGCGGACAGCAACAGCGCGTGGCCATCGCCCGCGCCCTCAACAAGCCCAGCGACATACTCCTCTGCGACGAACCCACGGGCGCATTGGACGACGTGTCGGGCAAAGCCGTCCTCAAACTGCTCGAGGACATACACAACGAAGGCAAAACCATCGTGTTGGTGACGCACACCCGCGAGATAGCTGGTATGGCCAACCGTATCATCACGATGAAAAACGGGCAAGTGGTCAAAGAGGAATACAACGACCACGTCGTCAAAGCGGAAGAGGTGATTTGGTAATATGATCGGCACGATGCTCAAGCCCTTTTTCAAGAAGTTCATAGGGCTGTTCATTTCTATGGTCTTCGTTTCGATGCTGTCCATCGGTCTCTTGACGGCGTTCGCCTCCACCTTGCGCAATTTGGGCGAGACCTTCCGCACCTATTTATCGGAATATGAGGACGTCAACGTCGTGGCCGATATCGGGTTCACTTCCCTCACCAAGCTGGCTGACTTGTCGCAAGTGGACGGCGTGGAAACCGTGGAGTACCGCCTGACCATGACCGCCAATATGAAAACGGCGGACGACAAGCACACGTACACGATGAAGCTGTTTACGTTCAAAGACGACGGCACGTCCCGCTTCAATCGCTTCGTGCTCAAAACGGCCGCCGAAAAGAGCGCGGACAAAGTCAACGTCTCCCTCGTGCGCAAATTCGCCGACAACAACGGCTTCAAGCCCGGCGATTCGGTCAAGATAGGGTTCTACGACACCTTCCTCGACTGCAACGTCTACGAGATCATCGAGACGCCCGAGGCCATTCTCCCCCGCGTCAACGCCCTCGTATGGTCGGACAACACCGACTTCGGCTACGTCTACGTCGCCGAGAGCGAATTGGACAAATTGATCGCCGAAGCGGCCGTCGCCATTGAAAACAAGATAGAAGCGAACGACGCGTTCCGCGCCGTTTACGAAAAAGCGGTCGAAGCCGCGGGCGGCACCATTCCCGACCTCGTCGATACCTACGTCCTGGGCATGGACTACACGCGCGTATTCGCCAACCAGATCCTCATCAAGGGCGAAGACGGACTGCCCGAAGAAGTGGTCGTCTACAACGTCAACAAGTATCTGAAAACCCCCGAAAAAGAGGTAAAGGTCGATTCCGTCACCGAAAATCACAAGCAAGCCTATTACGCCTACGTCGAGAACTCCATCAAGACCATGCGCGTGGCGGCGGTATTTTTGCCCGTGTTCTTCTTCTCGGTGACGATGATCATCATCAGCCTGTTTATCAACCAGATCATCAAGGCGATGACGCCGCAAATAGGCATTATGATGTCCATCGGCGCGGGCAAATTGGATATTATATCCATCTTCCAGGTGTTCACGCTCATTATGTCCCTTTGCGCGGGCGCGCTGGGTACGGGCGTCGCCATAGGCCTCAATCGTATGCTGGCCTCCGCCCTTATCAACGTCTATTCCATTCCGACCATTCCCTACGGCGTCAATCCCCTCATCGCGGTGTTGTCGGTGTTGGCGTTGATGGTATTCGCGCAAGGCGCCACGGCATTCTCCTGCCGTAGTATTTTCCGCATCACGCCCAAAGACGCCACCATCTCCAACGAGGCCAAGCGCAAGCGTATGTCGCCCAAATTGGAGGCCGCCATCGACCGCGCGCCTATGATTATAAGACTCGGCGTCAATTCCATCGCGCAAAACCCCAAGCGCTTTTTGGTGTCCGCTTTCGCCATCCTCGCGTCGTTCGTCATTATCCTTATGTCCCTCTTCTTCTACGACGCAAAGATGAACCTATTGCATCAGACGGTGGACGAGAGATGGTCTTTCGACGCGCAGGTCTATATGGCGTCCGTGGCCACCGAGGAAGATATAGCCGCCGTGCGCAGCCAGCCTTCGGTGAAACAATTTTTGGATTGCTACTGCACCTACGCCAAGGTCGAAAACCTGTACGACTCCAAAAAGCACGCGTCCATCGCTTGCGTGGGGTTTGACGAGGATCCCAACAACGATCTCATTGTCATTCCCGACGAAAAAGGCAAAGGTGATATGTCCTTGCCCTCGTCGGGCGTAGTCTTGCCGCAACCCGTCGCCAAGGCGATAGGCGTCAAGAAGGGCGATTGGGTGAAGATGAACGGCGTGCCCTACCGTGTGTCCGCCATCTCCTTCCAATACGGGCACACCATCGCCTTTATGACCAAGGCGGAACTCGTGCGTATGGATATGCAATATATCTCCACGTATATCCTCAATCTCAACGACGACGCGGCTTTCCTTACCTATATGCAGGAGCACAATCCCGCCACCGTCACCGTGTTCTCGAAAAATCTCCGCAAGGATATGCGCGGTATGTTCGGCGCCATCGACATCTTCATCTATCTGCTTATCGGATTCTCCCTCGCGATGGGCTTCATCATTTTGTGCATCATGGGGCAGAACGCCTTGATGGAGCAAAAACGGCAAATATCCGTCTTCCGCCTCATCGGCTTCACGGTGCTGGACGTGTCCAACCTGTGGACGTTGCAGGGCGTGGCGCAACTGGTATTGTCGTCCATCTTCGCCATTCCCGCGGGCGTGGGCGCGTCCGCCGCTCTGTACGCGATGGTCAATTCGTCCTCTCAGATATTCCCCCTCACCGTCAAGGCGACGACCGTTCTTGCCGCCTTTGCCTTCGTGTTCGTCATCATAGTCGCCAGCCACTTGTTGTCCATGCTGTCCATCAAGCGGTGGAACCTGGCCGACAACACGCGAAGCCGCGAATGATCGAGGATACGCGCGGCGCGGTTTTGCGGCAAAGTCGCCCGTAGGCGCGCCGCTCGACCGACAGATAAGGAGCGAACGGATATGGTAAAGGTGGTATTGGCAAAGACTCGTGGTCTGACGTGGGCAAAAGCCCGCGCCTTGCCCTTCGTCCTCGCAGAGGACGTAGCCGAGGCCGACCGCTACCGAAGCCCCGACGACAAGGTGCTGCACCTCGTATCGGCCTTTCTCAAACGGAAATACGTGGGGACGTGGACGGTTTCGCCCGAGGGCAAGCCCCTTTCCCTCGCCGTTTGCTTCAACGTGTCGCACACCGAATGGCTGGTGGCTTTGGCGCTCGCCCCCTTTGACGTGGGCGTAGACGTGGAGCGCGTCCGCACGGCCGACGCGGATTTGCGCAACTATATCGCCGCCTCCGACGAGCGGGCGCACGTCCACTCGGACGAGGACTTTTTCCGTCTGTGGACGGCCAAAGAGAGCCTGGTCAAAGCCGAAGGCACGGGCTTTGACGTCAAACCCGACGAAGTGCCCGCCTTGCCCCTCGAAGGGTGCAAGACCTACAAAAATCATCGCTATTATTCCCGCCAAACCGAGGTGGGCGACTGCGTGCTATCCGTCACGTGCCGCACCGACCGACCGTTTGAGTGGGCCATTGAAAAGGAGAATATACTATGAGCCAATATTATCCGCTGTCCAAAACCGAAGAAGGCATCTACGTATCCTGTCTTACGCCTACCGACGCCTACAACCTCACCAACGTACTGCGGTTGGGCAAATCCTTGGACGTTCCTCGTTTCACCGCCGCGGTGGCCGCGGTATTCGACGCGCACCCCTATCTGTTCACCGTGTTGTTCGAGGGAGAGGACGGCGGCATATACAAAAAACTCCAACCCGTACCCATAGAGTTGCCCGTCGTCGAGGTGGACGAACTCGACGTACAGTCGCCCCCCTTCGAGATGCTGGGGCGGCATTTGTTCCGCTTGGCTTTGTACCGCGTGGCGGGCGAATACGTCTTCGTCTTCGACTTCCATCATATCATTTTCGACGGCACTTCGGCCAAATTGTTCATCGACCAAGTGGGCGCCGTCTATCGCGGCGAATCCATCGAAAAAGAGACCTACAGCGCCAACGAATTCGGCCTTGACGAGCAAAAACGCCTGCAAACGGACGACTACCGCAAGGCAAAAGATTTCTTCGAGAAGGCCGTCAAAGACCCCGAGACCGATTCCGCGCTCATCGAGGACAAGTCGGAGGGCACGATCCTTCACGGCACGTTCCATCAGGACCTCACCGTCCTCAACGCGGACGTAAAAGACCTGACCAAACGGCTGAAAATCAAAACGTCGGCATTCTTCTTGGCGACTTTCGGCTATTTGTTGTCCAAAATCAATATGGACGACAAGGCGCTCTTCCTCACCGTCAACAACGGCCGCGACGAGATGACGCGCCATTCGTTGGGTATGTTCGTCAAGACCTTTCCCTTCTATCTGGAAAACAAAGAAACGGTGGCCGAATACCTCTCGGCCGCCAACGACTATCTGGTGGGCGCGACCGCCAGCCTACTGTATCCCTTCTCGGACGCGGTCAAGGATTTGGGCGTGCCCGACGGCGTGATGTTCGCCTATCAAGGGGACAGTTTCTACAAGACCGAGTGGGAGGGGCGTGACGCCTTCGTGTCCCTTCTCGACCGCAAGGACGGCAAGGACAAGTTGAGCGTGGAAGTATATCGTGAAAACGGGTGCTTCCTGGTGTGGGTAGAGTACCGCGCCGACCTCTACGAAGAGGACACCGTTCGGCACCTCATCCGCCTCTACGACGTGGCGCTCAAAGAGTTTTTGCGAAAAGCCGCGCTTGCCGACGTCGATCTCGTCGACGAAAAGGAAAAGGCGCTGTTGGATTCTTTCAACCGCGCGGACCTCTCCTATATAGACGCAAACCGCACGGTATTGGACGATTTCCGCGATATGGTAAAGAAATATCCCGACCACCCCGCCGTCGTGTTCCGCGACAAGCGCTACACCTATCGTGACGTGGATCGCTTGTCCGACAATATAGCCGCCTACCTCGCGGCCAAAGGCGTGGGCAAAGAGGACGTGGTGTCCGTACTCATCAACAAGAGCGAATATATCGTCATCGCCTCGTTGGGCGTGCTCAAATCGGGCGCGGCCTACCAGCCCCTCGATCCGTCTTACCCCGTGGAGCGATTGGCGTTCATGGTCAAGGACGTCGCCGCCAAGGCCCTCATCAAGGACCGTGACCTCGATTTGTTGCAAGACTACGACGGCCCCATTCTCTACACGGACGAAGTAGACGCGTTGCCCGACCACGCGGCGCCTCGGGTGGACGTGCGGCCCCGAGATTTGTTCATTATGCTGTATACGTCGGGTTCGACGGGCGTGCCGAAAGGCGTTATGCTCGAGCACGGCAACCTCAACACGTTCGCCACCTATCACGCGCGGCGGTTCGGCGTAGACCATACGGCCAGAGTAGCCGCCTACGCATCGTACGGGTTCGACGCGGATATGCTCGACCTCTATCCCACCCTCACGCACGGCGGGTGCGTATACGTCATACCCAACGAACTCAGGCTGGACCTCATCAAGTTGGGGGACTACTTCAACCAAAACGGCGTCACGCACGCCATGCTCACCACGCAGGTGGGGCGGCAATTCATCGAAATGATAGACGCGCCCACGTTGCGTTTCCTCTTGGTCGGCGGCGAAAAGTTGGTGCCCGTCGCACCGCCCAAATACACGTTGGCCAACGGCTACGGTCCCACCGAGGGCACGGTATATTGCTCGGCCCAAGTGGTGGATCGCACGTACTATCGCGTGCCTATCGGCAAAGCCAACGAAACCTACAAGACCTACGTCCTCGACAAAAACGGCCGTCGCCTGCCCACCTTGGCGCAAGGCGAATTGTGCATAGCCGGCCCGCAGGTGGCGAGGGGCTATCTCAACCGTGAGGAAGAGAACAAAAAAGCCTTTCTCCTTAATCCCTTCGACGAAGACGCCGCCTTTGCGCGGCTCTATCGCACGGGCGACGTGGTGCGCTATCTCGCGGACGGCACGTTGGACTTCATCGGTCGCAAGGACGGTCAGGTGAAGATACGCGGCTTCCGCGTGGAACTCTCGGAAGTGGAAAAGGTCATTCGGGAATACGCGGGCGTCAAAGACGCCACCGTCAAGGACTTCGTGGACCCCGCGGGCGTCAAGTATTTGTGCGCCTACGTCGTGTCGAACGACGAGATAGACGTGGACGACCTCAACGCCTTTATCGCGTCCAAAAAGCCCCCCTATATGGTGCCCGCCTACACGATGCAGATAGACGCCATTCCCCTCAACCAAAACCAAAAAGTCAACAAACGCGCCTTGCCGCAGCCCCAACTCAAACAGCGCGAAAAGGTAGCGCCCGCGGGTGAGGACGAGCAAGCGGTGTACGACATTCTCGCGGGCATTCTGGGCACGCGGGACTTCGGCGTTACCACGGACGTCTACGAGGCGGGCCTCACCAGCGTGTCCTCTATCCGTTTCGCCATTCTCTTGTCCAAACGATTCGGCAAAGAGGTGGGCAACGCCGACTTCCGCGCCTGCCCCACCGTGCGGGCGTTGACCGCGCGGCTGGCGGCCAAAGAGGAAGTGAAGACCTACGAAATACGGGCGGAATACCCCCTCTCCAAGTTGCAGGAAGGCATTTTCGTGGAATGTACCACCCACCCCGATACCACCGTCTACAATATCCCCGTTTTGATCAAACTCCACCCCTCGGTGGACGTAGAACGCCTGGCCGAGGCCGTAGAGAGGGTCGTGGACGCGCACCCCTATCTCAAAATGCGCCTGCACGTCCGTGACGACGGGGACGTGGTGGCCACCCGCGACGACGCGCGCAAGATAGCGGTCGGTCGCATCACGGTTGCCGAGGGCGAAACGAGCGGTCTCGTCAAGCCCTTCGACCTGCAAAAAGACGATCTCTTCCGCGCCGCCATCGTCACGGACGGCAAGCAGAATTATCTGTTCGTGGACGCGCACCATATCGTATTCGACGGCGAATCGCTGGTCGTCTTTATGCGCGAAGTGGAAGAAGCCTATCAAGGTCAAAGCGTCCCCGCCGAAACCTACACGGGGTTCGAAGTGGCCTTGGACGAAGAGGAAAGAGTAAAGAGCGACGACTATCGTCGGGCCAAAGCCTATTACGAGGATCTTTTGGGCGCGGTGGACACCGAATGTATGCCCATTCGCGACCGCGACGAAGGCGTCGACCGAGGGGAAGATTTCTTGGTGGCCGCCGTCATAGACAAAGCCCCTCTCGCCGCCTTCCTCAAAGATAGCGGCACCACCGTCAACGCCCTTTGGAACGCCGCGTTCGGCTACGCCTTGGCCAAGTTTCTGGCGCGGGAAGACTGCGTGTATACCACCGTCTACAACGGCCGTAGTGACAGTCGTCTGGCGGACGCCATCGGTATGTACGTGCACACATTGCCCGTGGTATTCCGCATGACGGCGGGGCAAAGCGCCAAAGACGCCGTGCGCAACGTGGCCAAACTGCTCGCAGACGACATGGCCAACGACGTCTATCCCTTTGCCGAAATATCCCGCAACTTCGGCGTCAAAGCCAACGTGATGTTCGTGTACGAGGGCAATATCGGCACGGGGCTGACGGTCGGCGGACAACCAGCCGAAAGCGTGATGCTCAAATTGGACGCGCTCAAAGCAGACCTCTCCGTCTTCGTGTACGAAACGGGAAACGGCTTCCGCTTAGATTGCGAATACAACGCGCGCTACTACGAAGAATGGAGCATTCGCTCCTTGCTGCAAAGCACCGTGGCGGCGCTCAACGCGATGATTTCGGGCGTCAAAATAGACGAAATATCCCTGCTTTCGCCCCAAGAAAAGGCCCGTCTGGACGCTACCTTCGTGGCGCACGAAACCGAGGATACCGACGTCGTTACCCTCTTCAGACGCGCCGCCGCGGCGTACCCCGAGCGCAACGCCGTCATCTTCCGCGACAAGCGCCTCACCTATCGGCAATTGGACGAGATATCCGACCGCGTGGCCGCCTACGTCCAAAGCCGTGGCGTGGGCAAAGAAGACCGCGTGTCCATTCTCGTCCCGAGAGGGGAATATATGGTGATAGCGGCCTTGGGCGTGCTCAAAGCGGGCGCGGCCTACGAGCCGTTGGATCCCTCCTATCCCCCCGAGCGGCTCAACTTTATGGTGCAAAACGCCAAGGCAAAATTGGTCATCGCGGATAGCGCCCTCATCGGGTTGCTGTCCGAATACGAGGGCGACCGCCTTTTCATCGAGGACGTTCCCTCTCTGCCGCAGGCGAAACCCGTCGATCCCTCGCTCAAAGGGAATAATATGTTCATCATCCTGTACACCTCGGGCACGACGGGCACGCCCAAGGGCGTGATGCTCGAGCATCACAACCTCGTCAACTTCTGCACTTGGTATAGAGCGCATTACGATCTCACCCCCGAATCGGTGGTGGGCGCTTACGCGAGTTTCGGCTTCGACGCGGATATGATGGATTTGTACCCCGCGCTCACGACGGGTGCGGCGGTCTACGTCATTCCCGAAGATATGCGCCTTGACCTCAACGCCCTCAACGAAGCGTTCAAGGAGAACGGGGTGTCGCACGTCTTTATGACCACCCAGATGGGGCGTATGTTCGCCGAAAACATTGCGGGCGAAAGCCTTGCGCACCTGTCGGTGGGCGGCGAAACGCTCGCTCCCGTCAATCCGCCCAAAGGGTTCGCGCTTTGGAACGGATACGGCCCCACCGAATGCACCATCTTCTCCACGATATGGAAGATAGATCGCCTCTACTACCGCAATCCCATCGGCGCGGCCTTGTGGAACTACAAACTGTACGTCGTGGGCAAAGCGGGCGACGAATTGCCCGTAGGCGCGTTGGGCGAGTTGTGGATAGCGGGCGCGGGCGTAGGCAGAGGCTACCTCGACCTACCCGAGCAGACCAAAAAGGTCTTTATTGCCAACCCCTTCGACAGCACCTCAGGCTTCGAGCGCGCGTATCGCACGGGCGACGTGGTGCGCCGCCTCGCGGACGGTAGCATCGACTTCGTAGGGCGCAACGACGGGCAGGTGAAGATACGCGGTTTCCGCATCGAATTGGCCGAGGTTGAAGGCGTTATACGCGAGTACCCCGGCGTCAAAAACGTGACCGTGCAAGCCTTCGAGGACAAGGCCTTCGGCGGCAAGTTCCTCGCGGCCTACGTCGTGGCGGACGACAAATTGGACTTCGGCGCCATCGGCGAGTTCATCAAGAGCAAAAAGCCCCCCTATATGGTGCCTGCGGCCTTTATGCAGTTGGACGAGATACCCCTCAACCAAAACCAAAAAGTCAACAAACGCGCTTTGCCCGCCCCCGTGCGCAACGCGGCGGATACGAGCGTCAAAGACGAGCCGACCACCGCGCTCGAACGCGAGATATGCAAGGTGTTCGCCAACATATTGGGACTTGAAAAAGTCGGCGCCACCGACGATTTCTTCGACATCGGCGGCACTTCGATAAGCGCCGCGAAGGTGTCTATGTACGCCGCGGGCAAGAGTTATCCCGTGGCCTACAAGGACATTTTCGACAATCCCACCGCCCGCGCTTTGGCCAAACATATCACCGAGGCGAGCGGCCAAACGGCAGAAACGCAAGCGGTGCAAGAGGAAGAAAAGAGCGAAGAGGCGCTCCGCCACAACGCGGTGACCTACGTCAACGAGATTGCGTCCGTGCGCCCCCTCGGCAGAACGCTCCTCGCGGGCGGCACGGGCTTCCTCGGCTCTCACATACTCAAAGCCCTCTTGGACGACGGGGTGGACACGGTGGTATTGAGCCGTAGCAGCAAGACCTTGGACGCCAAAACGCGCTTGTCGGCCATGATGATGTACTACTTCGACGAAACGGCGGACGACCTCGTGGACAATCGCCTCACCGTGATCGACGGCGACATCACCAACGCCGACCTCTTGGACAAACTGAAAGACGAGCAGATAGACACCATCATCAACGCGGCCGCCTGCGTCAAGCACTTCGCCGCGGACGACATTATCGAGCGCATCAACGTAGGCGGGGTGGAGAACCTTATCAAGGTGGCTTTGGCGCACGACGCCAGGCTCATTCAAATCTCCACTTTGTCCGTCGCGGGCGAGAATGTGGGCAACAAGTTCCCCCCGACCTACCGCATGAAAGAGACGCAACTCTACTTCGGGCAGGACATCTCCAACAAGTACGTCAATTCCAAATTCAAGGCCGAGCAAGCCATCGTAGAAGCCATCGAGCGCGAGGGGTTGGACGCCAAGATGATCCGCGTAGGCAACTTGATGAGCCGACTGTCGGACGGCGAGTTCCAGGTCAACGCCATCACCAACGGCTTTATGCGCAACCTCAAAGGCTACGCCACTCTCAAGAAGTTCCCCGTCAACAGTATGGACGCCGTCATCGACTTCACCCCCATCGACGAAGTGGCCAAGGCCGTGTTGCTACTGTCCACCACGGGCAAAGAGTTCACCACGTTCCACGCCGCCAACTCGCATCAGGTGCAGATGGGCGACGTCATCTACGCGATGAACGAGATGGGCTTCGGCATCGACGTGGTGCCGGACGAGGAATTTGTGCGCGCCCTCAAAGAAATGATGGCCGACGAAAAGAAGAATATGCTGGTGTCCGCTCTCATCAATTACGCCTCTTCGGACGGCAAGGCGCACGCCTTCATTCAATCGGACAACGAGTTTTCCAACAAAGCGCTCTATCATCTGGGCTACAAGTGGCCCATTACGGACGAGCGTTATCTCGAAAACGCCATTCGGGCTTTGGCCGAACTCAACTTCTTCATTCGCACGGATATCTAACGATAATCTCACTTTTGCAATCGCAAAAACAACTCTTATAGGAGAAAGAAAATGGAAGTCAACATTGAACACAACGAAGCAATGGTCATTGCCGTCAAAGGCAGATTGGACACGGTTACGTCCGCGCAGTTGGACGCCGCCATCAAGGCCGAAACCATCACGGAAAACTTGGTCGTCTTCGACTTCACCGACGTGGAGTACATTTCGTCGGCGGGGCTTCGCGTACTATTGGGGCTCAAACGCACCTTGGACGACGAAGGCAAAGCGCTCGAGGTACACAATATCAACGCGGTGGTACGAGAGATATTCTCGGTGACCGGTTTTATCAACGCGCTGACCGTCAAGTAACGCCCTCTTATGAAAATAAGCCTGCGTCTGAAGGTCGTGTTTATGACCGTTATTTTGTCGATGGCACTCATCGGCGCGTCCGTTCTCATCGCGTCGCTGTTTTTCACCGAGCGCACGCAAAAAGACGCCGATAACGATTGCGCCATGGCCGCCGCCAATATGGCGAAGCGCCTCGACGAATCGTATGGGGATTTTATCGTGAATTACGCCGCTTCCATGCGCCAAATCTACGAGGATAACTACGAAGATTTGGTGTATCACGAACAGCACGGATTCGCCTCCCGTGAGGAAGAAGCGGAGTATTACAAGAGCCTTACCGCGCCTTTGTTCCCCGCTTCGACCGGCTTCGGCATGAGTTACGCGCAGTCCGAGTTCCGCAACAACTACAACTTCGTTATGCAGGAATTGTTGCTGGTCTCCAACAATTTCAACACCGAGGGCGGCTATGTCTATCTCTACGACAGCCAAAACGATTATATCGTCTTTATGATGGATTGCACGGACGACGATTCGCCGTTGTACGCCTTCCCCGCCAGCATTCAGCGGCCCTCCCCACAATGGAAATCGGCCGTAGGCGACGCGAATACCGTGGTTACGTACCTCAAAAAATTGAACGGCGTGCAGTATTGCTACGGGACGTACCCGCTCTTGGACGAAGACGAGGGCACGGTCGTCGCCTACGTCGGATTCAACTACGATATGGCCAAATTGCAGACCGCCCAACGCGAATTTATCACCACGATCACCATCATTATGGTTATCGTGATGGCGGTCATCACCCTCGTGTATTTGTTGTTGGCGGAGTATTTCCTCATCAAAAACATTCGCAAACTGTCCCGCTCTACCGTGGCGTTCTCGGACAACCTCGCGGAAGGCAAGCGGTTGACCTACGTCGATAGCGGCGTCAAGTCCCGCGACGAGGTGGGTATGCTCTCCGCGCAGTTTGGCGTCATGCAGCACAAACTCATCGAATACGTGGACACCATCGCCCAAAAGACGGCGGAAGAGCACCGTCGCGGCGCGGAGTTGTCCATAGCCGCCGAGATACAGCAAGAAGAATTGCCGCCCTCCGCGTATTCGGACGAGGCGGTATCCGTTCGCGCCAGTTTCACCGCCGCCAAAGAGGTAGGCGGCGACTTCTACGATTATTTCTACGTGGACGAAGGACGAGTGGCGGTGGTGATAGCCGACGTCACGGGCAAAGGGATACCCGCCGCCTTGTTTATGATGAAAGCGAAGAGCATCATCAAGAGCGAGGTCAAGGCGACCGAAGACCTAGTCAGAGCGATGGCCAAAGCCAACGACGCCATTCTCGAAAACAACCGCGCGGGGCTGTTCGTCACGGCCTTCGTGGGCGTCGTAGACGTGCGTACGCGTCGTATGACGTGCGTCAGCGCGGGGCACGAAAAGCCCTACCTCGTGGGCGAGGACGGCGCGGTCGAACGGTTGAACGTGCACGCCAACTTCGTGCTGGGCGGCATCGCGGGCTTCCCCTATGCGGCGGACGAGGTCGACCTCGGCGATAGGCGGCTCTTCCTCTTCACGGACGGGCTGAACGAGTCCATCGACGGCAACGAAGAGGAGTTCGGCTATCAACGCGTCGAAGACGCGCTCCGCATTTCCGCCCATCTCGGCCAAGACCAAGTGCTGTCGGCGATGCAAGACGCACTCGGCGCTTTCGTGGGCGACAAAGAGCCGTTCGACGACGTGACGATGCTGTCGTTTGCGCTCAAAGACGCCGCCTTGCACTTACGATTCGACGATCCCGACTACGACGTTATCGAGCAAACGACGGAAGCGGTCAACGCCGCTTTCCCGCAACTCGAAAGGGAGGTCTTGGTCAAAGCGGGCGTTATTATCGACGAGATACTCAACAATCTGGTTTCCTACGAAAAGAAAGAGGGGTTCGTCGTCACCGTCGACGCCGCCGTCAAGGCGGACGGTTTGACCCTCGTTTTCTCTTCCAACGGCGACGCGTTCAACCCTCTCCAAACGAAAGGAAAGCCCCTTACCTCGGACGCCGCCGAAGCGACTCTCGGCGGTTGGGGCATCGCCATCACGCGAAGTCTGTCTTCGGGCGTTTCCTACGCCCGCGTAGACGATCGCAACGTGTTAGAGGTGACGTTCGCGCTCTGATATGCGCGCCGACAAGACGCGCACGCCGTAGCACGACCGCAAAGCGTTCCCCGCACGGGGAGCGTTTTTTCGTGCCGTCCGCACGGGTGATGGCGCAATTTCGGGTGGGACGTATGGCCGAAAACCGTACCGTTCTCCTCACGAATCTCGACTTGGGTCAAATAAAACTCGCTCGGATTTCGAAGATTCGAGCGAGTTTTATATGGCGTCGTTTCGGCTCGCTCGGTCGTCCGTGCCTCGTTTCCGACGGAGTAGCGGCGGTTATTCGTCGCCTTTACCCTCGGTGAAACATACGATCCAAGTCCCCGTCGCAACCTTGGGGCGCATACATAGTCCCTTCCCGCGCGGGGCATACTATCCCCAAAGGAGCGGTTATGGCAACAAAAGCGGGCTATCTCGAAATACCGATAGAAGTCTTCGTCAAATATACCGAAAAGGGCGACTGCATTCCCTACAAATTGATCTATACCGACCGACTGTTCGTCATCGACAAAGTGCTGGACGAAAGCCCGCCCTATCCCGCCAAGGTATACGGCTACGCGCCGCGCGTATTCACCTGTCTCATCGCCGGTCGCAAGCGGCAACTCTATTTCTACGCGCACGAAAGCAAGTGGGTATTGCTGAAGCCTTCTTTCTCCGCGTCTTTCGACGGATAGCCCATTCCGTCCCCGTTAAACATGACTCCATTTCCCTTTGCCTTCGCTGTTGTTTTAGTACCACTTTGAATCACATACGGCTAAAATGGGGGTATTGCACGGGATTTTCGGGAACAGGTTTTAGTACCATTTTGAATCACATACTGCTAAAACTGATTGTTAGACGTACTCTTGTCTGGACAAGTTTTAGTACCATTTTGAATCACATACGGCTAAGACTTGTGCGCTATATAGTACCCCTTAGACGCAGTTATAGTACCATTTTGAATCACATACGGCTAAAACATACGTTGGGTATAAAGTTTTCGTATGCCAGTTTTAGTACCATTTTGAATCACATACGGCTAAAACTTATTTTAGCGGTGGTAGGCGCAACAACAGGTTTTAGTACCATTTTGAATCACATACGGCTAAAACAGCGGTGCTTTGTTGATTTCCTCGGCGGTTGTTTTAGTACCATTTTGAATCACATGCGGCTAAAACGTTCGCCGGACGGCATCTCCTCGATGCGGAGTTTTAGTACCATTTTGAATCACATACGGCTAAAACCTCAAAACCCGCACGCGCCCAAAATAGGAACCGTATTATACTGTTATCATTATATCATAAAAATCCTCATCAACAACTATCTTTTTTCATTTTGCAAAAGATTATTCGCATCAACGTTATCTACTAGCAGTAGTTTTAAGCCGCTGTAGATGGTGCATTTGATGATTTCATTCAATTCTTCCACCGAAAAAAATGATTTTGCGTTAATCAAAACGCATATTTCATAAGCCTTGGTGAGCGCGACTATTGCGATGAGGTTTTGCAAGTCTTCCACGATGGTGCCTGAAGTGTTGGCAATATGTGCATTGCATAGTTTAAGATAGGAAGAAATCGTTCGGGGCACATCATAATCCCATTGCAAATCGGTGTCTTCTATTTGTCGTAGTAGTCGGCATACCGCCTGTTCGACTTCATCCAAAAGAGATGTATATTCATCCCCTCGACAAGAGGAGTCCAGCAGTTTGCAATACTTGGCAAAGACGGTTTTTCCGATAGTAGCCAAAGAATAATAGTCAAGGATAACGACGGCTTCCTTCGTCCAATTCAGAGATCGATCGCCGAATAAAACAGCAATATGACCGTCCGCATAGCCGTTGCATTGCGCCACCAACGAGGCGAAGTACGCCCGACTCTTGCAAACGACGCCTATGACTTCGCCGTCCGCGGGCAAAATTTCATCCGCATATCCCAACAATAATCGTGCCCCTCATTTTGTCCTATTTGCGAAAGCAGGCGTGCCTGATTGCAAATTTTCTGCCGAAGGATTGCCGCCGATACGATATCCTTGATCTCGTCATTCCAGTGTGCCTGCGTCATAATCCGCTTGGACGAGTGGTAGTGGTCGTGATGCCCTACCACTTCGCCCATAGGATTGTGCTTTTCATCACAAAAGATAATTTTCACCTTCGATTTGACCAATTCAGCCAACGCCATACCGGTGAAACTGACCTGAGGCGAAGCCAGAATAAGCACGTCGATTTCGGAGATATGTATTTGTACGTCCGCTTCTTTTTTGACGATGACGTAGCCGCCGCGATAACATATTTTACTGCGGCTGTCCACTATGATGGTGCGCCAGCCCATGGCTTACTTTTTGGTGCGATAGTAGCCCGTGACGGATTGGTCGAGCCATTTCACTTTGTCGGGGTATATCGTCTTGCCGGTCAGTCGTCCCCAACTGCTTCCGCCGTTCCACTCTTTGGGCATATCGACACGACCTGCGCCACGCTTGGCGACGGTCAACAAATTGTCTATGTACTGACACTTGTCAATAGGACTTAATCCATCGAACCCCGTTTCTAAGAATGATTTGACTCTGGCGGCAATGTTGGCATACAGCGGATAGTATCGACGCATTTTTTCCACGATTTGTTCGACCAAACCGTGCGCGTCCCGCTCTATAACGTCTGCGGCATTGTTTTCTATCCAATGCTCGGCCACCGCTTGCCCTCTGCTCTTGTCTTTTTTCAAGTTCATCGCGTGCTCTATGGCGGCGATACACGCCATATAAGGGACATCCGTCACCAACTGCCTGGCGTTTTGCACCTCTTTCTCGCCTACGATATATACCAGATGTCCCTCGAGCGAAATCAGTTGGTATTTATACACGATACCACCCAGTACCTCGCCGCCCGAGTAGTTGTCTCGAACGTATGTTTCCAACGTAGTGTCTCCATTCTTTATGGCGGTGGCCGCTTGAACAGGTATGCCCACCAACGTCGTTTCACTCTTTTTGCCTTTGTCTCGGCTCACCTTGACGAAGTAGGCGCAATTCTCGTTGCTGTACCCGCCGTAAATGGCGGTATCGAGCGGTACGCGATTGCCGTCCTTGTCGGTTACGTAACGCAGGGGTATGCTTCCCTTGCCCGCGGGCATAATGGTTTGATTGTAAAAACCGCTATTTGCCCAAGGCTCCTTGATATACACCACGGCGATATCGTTATGGTCCATCTGACGGCAAATATTGCCGAACGCTACGTCCTCGGGGATGATTTCACCGTCCCCGTTGGTCGGCTTGTAGGGATAATGTCCGTATCGCAGCAGTTGTAAAATAGCGCCGTAGTAGTTGTTCTTTTGGGCAATCATGCGTGCGGCTTCCGTTTCTTCCTGCATATACTGTTTGGCACTGCGTACGCATTCGTTTTGCCCCCACATGGGATACAAATCAGTGGTAAATGTGCCCAATACGCCGGCCAAATAGGCGTCCTTGGCATGGTGCAGGTCGTTTAAGGTGCGCAATTTGAAAAAACTGCCATATCGAATGGAATCTTCGTCCGTCATCATGTGGCGGAAGTTACTGCTCAATCCTGCGCGGATATTACGCACGAATTGTTCTTGCATTCGGTGCGCAGGGAATGCGCGATAGATAACCTCGGCGAAGCACTTGTTGATTTGGGTGGTTTCTACCAACTGACGATTGATAAAGCCCGATAGTGCCTGCTCGTCCCAATGGTTGCGCTGTAGATTGTCCAATTTCTTTTGCGATATAAATCCTTTGCGTTGGAGAAATTGCCACCAACCGAGCATACGCTCGATGATTGCATCCGACAAGGCTTGGTCGCGCTTGCGCTGATTGCTGCTATGCAACACCAGTGCTTTGTTGTCGAGACTGTTATCCGTAATGTAACTGCGCGGGACGATGTGGTCTACCTCATAGTCGTTCAAGTGGTCGAGCGACAACGGCTCGCCCGTGTACATACAGCGCCCCATTTGAAGAAAATAGAGGAACACCTTTTCGTTATCGAAGTATTTTTGGGAGCCATCTTCTTTTTCCTTTGTCATTAATTCCTTTTTGCAGGATGGATAGCTTTCAGCGGCCCAGCCGTATTCCGCCACTTGTTGTTGTATGTTCTTGTACAACAGATCCAACATCTTTTGTCGACTGCTCTTTTTTTGCCCCTTGACATCGTCTTCCCGCGTGGTTTCCACAAAGATGTGTTGCGGCTCACAGCCCATTATCTGCACCACTTCACACACCACTTTGTAGGCTTGCCATACCGCTTTCTTGACCGCGGCGTCGGCATACAGCGGTTCTATCAACGCCTCGTACGTCAGGGCTTCGGCCGCTTCGTCGTTTCGTTGGAAGAGATCGACGAACCCGTATCGTTCGTCGTGAATGATTTGCTGCATGTTGTCGGGCGTTTCGTACAATAAATCCAGCACGCAACGTGGGGGCATGGCTGCGCTTGTTACCTCACACAAAGTGTGGCGCGAATATTTACCCCACCCCGCATATTTTTTCTTGCACAGCGTATCAATGTACTTTCTTAGGTACGAACGGGATTGGAATAAGGTATTCAGCACGCGCTTGCGCGCGTCGCGATCGGTGAACACGGTCAGACACTCTATCACTTTGTCGTAGAGAGGAACGTCGGCTTCGGCATAATCACTACCGAAAAGCGTTCGTAGGTCATACTCGGTTTTCATCCCGAAATCAAGCGCGTCATTGGCGTTTGGCGACGTAAATTTATAGTCGTTGATGTCGTTGCTCCACCGATAGTGGTTGTTGAGATATCCCAGAATCTCCTTTATTTTTATGTCCGCGCGTCCGCGAATCAAATGGTTGAAAACGTCTTGTTTTACTTCCACGGGGAATGGGTTGCCTTTATAGCGCAAGTTATTCAATCCGTTGAGGGTAATGTACCGCTGATAGGTGATGGATTGCAAAGGTAGCACGTATTCTTCGGGGAAAAATTGGTCGTGGGACAGCATACGCGCAATAAAGTTGAGATTGGCGGCATCCAAGTTCACCTTATCGGCGAAGTTCCAAGGATACACCCTTTCTTCGATTGTTTGGTCTATCCAACCCCCCTTCAACGTACCCACCGAATACGGACGGCGGAAAGAGAGAAGGGAGAGGATTTTGTCGCGGTTGGCGGCCAGTTCGGGATAATAAGGCGCTTGATTATCCAATATGTTCTTCAATTCGTTGAGTCCCAGTTGGTAGGGGACCACGCCGTTGTCGGTGCTGTTGAGACGCGGCATAAAGGTTTCGCACTCGATCAGGCGCAGTACCTCTGCCTTCGCGTCGCTGTCGGGCAGTTGGGCCAGCACCGATTTGACGTATTTGTAAAAGTCTTCTCGGGTGCATCCGCCCGCTTTGCCGCTATCTTTCCTGCTATAGCGCGTGCGACGCGTAGACGTCCGCACGTACGAGGGATAGTTGTCCAACGCGGTGGAATTTTTGCGCGGGGAATAAAACACTTGCCGGTATAATACTTTATTGCCGCGCAACAAATCTTTTAACAACTTCAAATGCTTACGATGTTGCTCGTACTTCGCCATCATCGCCTGCGAAAAAGAAGTATTGCCTTCTCCCAGTATATCTACGAAGCAATACTCGGTGTAGGCGACATGGAGAGCGTCCAAAAAGTTGCCGATTTCGTCGCCGAAAAGGGTATGGCAAGCGGCCAGTTGTTCTTCGGCGGTGTCCGTGCCGAATTGCAATTTTATCTCCACTTCGCCTTCCCATTTGAGCATTTGCCGCAATTCTTTTTCGGTTAGCAGGTATCCGCACAGCAGTTTTGCCATGCCTTTGGCAAAGTCGGTTGCGCTGCCGCATACGCCGACCATATCCTTTTGCCTATCCTTGCGGGGTTTCGACTTGTCTTTCATCTTGTCGTAGTAATCTTTGCCGTCGAAAGAATAATCCTCGGGCGTGAGGTCTGCCTCTATGGCAAGTTCTATCGCGTCTCGTAGCAGTTTTATTACGCCGTCACCGCTAACCGTGATGCTTTCCTCTTCGTGCAAAAAATTGCCGCGATA
The DNA here is from genome assembly GCA_017394805.1 of Clostridia bacterium. NCBI lineage: Bacteria > Bacillati > Bacillota > Clostridia > Clostridia bacterium. The sequence goes on from JAFPXC010000001.1 coordinate 37,636, forward strand.
TTTGATAATGTGGTGCATAGCAAGATAGACCAAACGTATATCCTTTCGTTCGGTCGTGCGGGTGAGCGCGTCACGCAAATGATAGATGGTGGGATATTCCTTGTAGTATTGCTTGTCCGTGTAGGCGCCGTTGAATAAGTTGTAGCGATAGTTGCGCCCCGTTTTGGCGTCGACGCGATTGCCGGCCAAAAAAGACATATCCATGCGGTGAAAGAACTGGGGGTCGACGGCTTTTACCGATTCCGCAGTTAATTCGCGCAACAGTTCGATGCGCTCGCGCCGTCTTTCGTAGCGGCGACGGGCGCTTCGAGCCAGCCGTCGATCTTTTGCCGAATGCCCCTCATCGAAAAGCACTACGCCCCACAGGTGCTGATTGCCTCTCTTGATGACGCGAAAATCCTGCCCGACCGCGGCCCAGCCGACGGAATTTGTGCCCAAATCCAAAGAAAGATTATAATATTTGTCCATATCTATTGACAACCTCCTCGTTTGATGGTAGAATAAATTCAGCATTTTGAATCACATACGAAGTTAAAATAAATGCTAAACTCAATGCCTTTTTAGGTTCCGTTTTGACGGAGAAGTGCCACCTCGGTGGCATTTTTTTTAGATTGCACCTAAGTTCATCGTTATTTCTTCTCGTATGTAGTTTAATTTAATACTATATTACCTCTCCACTTCAGGATACACAATCTCTCGGGTACAGTCAACGCAAAGATGTCCGTTTATTCGGATAATACAGCGATTTTGGTTCGGAAAATAATAATCGTGATATCATAATAGGCCGAAACGATGCGCCCGCATCTATATTTTAGCAGGTTTTATTATAAAAACAAGCCAAAAATCAAAAAATTTTTGTTGCATTTTTTCATTTTCCGAAACCCATTGAAAATTCGGTTAATATGGAGTTTGGATATTCATAATAATATGCTTCGTTTTATATCGACAGCGCCCGTTGGTGCGGTGTATAATATCCGTGTCTTAAATGACTGGATACCGACTTCGGTATGCTCTTCGCCCCATAGAGACGATGTTAGCAGTCCCACTGTGTCATACTCGGGGCATATTTATTCTCGCCCCTTTAGGCGGCGGACTCTCTGCCCGTTCTTTCGTCCCCGTTGTTGGAAGCGGAATAGAGTTTTAACGACGCCAAACGCATAAAAACAGGAAGAGAAATCAATCTCTTCCTGCTGTGCGTTTTTTTATAGAGTGGACCCAACGGGGGTTCACTTTAGACGCTTGCACGTTTTGTCGTTATTGGGCTTTCATCTTGCGGCGGAAGGCGAGGATGGCGACCACCTGAACGACCACGGTGTAGGCAAGCACGATGAGGAAGGGCGCGAGGACGTCCGCAAAGGGGTCGGCGGTGCCGTTGACCACGTTTTGGAGCGCCATCGTGACGTTCTTGAAGGGTAGGACGCGCATAACGACGAGGATGCCTTTGGGCAAGCCCTCGATGGGAAACCACATACCCGACAGAATGGATTGTCCCGTGATGACGATGGAGCACACGCCCCCGATGGCGCGTTCGTTGCACACCGAGCCGAAGAGAAGTCCCAGCGCGATATACAGCACCGAGGTGACCACGCTCATCAAAACGCCCCATATCATGCCGACGCTCCAGAAGGTGGGGTCGATGATGCCGCCGACCACGAAGAACAGGACGGACTGTACGAGGCTGAACGGCAGCAAGGCGACGGTATAGCCCAAGATAAACTCGTACGATTTGGCGGGGCTGACGTAGAGGCGGGTGAGGAAAGAGGACGAGCGGTCCAACGCCAAAAGTATCCCCGTGAAGAGGGTGAGAAAACTCTGCGCAAAGCCCACGATACCCGTGGCGAGATAGCGCATTTCGAACTGCGCCGTCATGTTGTGAAAAATATAGTAGAACAACACTTCCATCACCAAGGGAAGTCCCAACATAAAGACGAGGCCCAACGGCTCGCGCACGAGTTCTTTGAGGTTACGCGCAGCCAATACGAACACGCGACGGCACGAATTACGCATATACGTCACCCCCTTCTACGATACGCACGAAGGCTTCTTCCACGTTGGACGCGTTCGTTTTGGCGTACAGTTCTTCTTTGGTTCCCACGAAGAAGAGCCGCCCGTCTTTCATGACGCCTATGCGGTCGGCGAGCGCCTCGGCTTCTTCCATATAGTGGGTGGTCAGTACGATGGTCACCTTGCCCTTGAGCGTTTCGATGACCTTCCACAATTCACGCCGCGCCAGCACGTCCAAACCCAACGTCGGCTCGTCCAAAAACAGCACCTTCGGATCGCTCACCAACGCCAACGCGATGGACAACTTGCGTTGCCACCCGCCCGACAGTTTGGCGGCACGCTTGTCCTTGACCGAGTCCAATCCAAAGCGCTCGTAGATGGTACGCAAAGTCTCGGCCACCTGCGCCTTGTCCTGTCCGTTGAGTCGGGCGTAAAAGCGGATATTCTCTTCCACGGTCAATTTGCGAGCGACAGCGGTCTCCTGCATGGATACGTCGATACGCTGCTTGACCGCCGACAGTTCTTTGGTGACGGAGTGTCCCATCACGTACGCTTCGCCCTCGGTGGGCGTAGACAGCCCCGTCAACATTTTGACGGTCGTGGTCTTGCCCGCGCCGTTGACGCCCATCAGCGCAAACAGTTCGCCTTCCTCTATCGTGAGGTCGAGCGAGTCCACCGCCACCGTATCGCGGTATCGTTTGGACAATCCTATCGTCTCAATGGCCGCCATCGTCTACGATACCTCCCATCAGTTTGTAAAACTCGTCGGCTTTGACGAGCGCAAGCCCGCGCGTGCGGTCGCCCATCACCATGAGGGTATCGCCCTCGTTGATGTCGAACATTCGCCTGGCCTCTTTGGGCACGGTGATCTGTCCTTTCGGCCCCACACGAACGCTGACGATAAACCTATCTTCTTGCACGTCTTTCATAATTTCCTCTTATTTTTCTTAGTTTTCTTATATTATATCGCGTTCACAGCGATTTGTCAAGACGTTGCGAGCCGATTGTCGGAATTTGCCGACCTCTCCATGAAACGCGGATAGAACGCCCATTCCGTAGGGCGACATACAATGGAATAAGGAGGGATTATGCAAGAACAAGAACCTATCACGAATCAAACGCAACCCGAACCGCGATCCGCCGCGGGCGAAGTGCTCAACGTCAGCCAAATCACCTGCGCCAACCCCTATTATCGCAAGGAAATATGGACGGGCGATTATATGCAGTTGACCGTTATGAGCATCCCCACGGGCGGCGAAGTGGGGCTGGAACGACACGAAACCTTCGACCAAATGCTGCGCGTGGAGAGCGGCGTGGGCACGGTCTACATGGGCGCGACTAAGCAGGAAGTCAAATTCGTGGGCTACGCCAACGCGGACAGCCTCATCCTCGTGCCCGCTGGCACGTGGCACAATGTCCTCAACGACCAAAACCGTCCGCTGAAACTCTACTCGGTGTACGCGCCGCCCCATCATCCGGTGGGCACGTTGCAAAAGACGAAATTCGAGGCCGACCTCGCGGATTATTAGCAAAACGAACGCAGACGAAAAAGGGCTATGCCGACCGAATGGTCGATATAGCCCCTATACGTCGTATGCTTTTTGCGACCAAAAGGCCGCCGATGCCTCAGTCTTTCGGCAAATCTTCCGCGAGCGCTTCGCCTTCCTCGTCCGTGGCCTCCGCCGCATCCTCCTGCACGACTTCTCCCGTCGTTTCGGGCGCGGCCGCTTGCGCTTCGACTGCGGCTTGCTTGCCGAACAAGGCCTTGACGTGGCAACCCTTGCACACGAATATCTCGCGCATGATCATCGCGCCCGCAAAGGCGATGGTACCGCCGAACAGCACGTCGCTCATAAAGTGCGCGCCCGCCACGATGCGGCTGACGGCCACCAAACCGACGTAGGCGACGGTGCACAGCCACAACGTCAACTTAACGCCTTTCTTCGCGCACTTCTCGGACACGTACGGCAACCCCAACAAAGTATAAATCATACCGGCCGAGAACGTGTGTCCGCTGGGGAAGGACTTGCAGGTATCCGACGCCACGATGATGGCGGCCTTGGTCTCGGCGGTAGAGGCGACGATGCCGTCCGCCGTCAGGACGCGCTTACCGTTGAGGACGTACCAGCGCGTATAGTAATCGAAGTCGCCGAGGTAGTTCATCGTGCGGAAACGCGCTCTACCAACGGGCCCCTTGATGAAGTGCGGCACGAAGAAGAAGATCATCGTGCCCACGATGGCGATGGCCCACCAGATCATCTTGTCGTTGGTGCTCTTGGCGATGCGCCCCCAGGCGACCAACAAGCAGACGGCGGGCATAGCGCCCACGACTACCGAAACCGCGGTGAGGTATCCCGCGCCGGCCAATTTGTGCGCGGCCAAAACCAAACTGCCGTCGGTGAGGTTGGCGCCGATATACTCGGCGGCATAGCCGAACAAGTCCTTGACAGTCAGCGTAAAGCCGGCCACGGCCGCCGCTATGCCGATCACGGACAAGATGCGCAACTTGCCGCTCTTACGCCAGAAAAACCAAAAGACGATAGCGCCCGCAATGGAACCCATCAAATAGATGGGGCAGCACCCGATCGTCTCGAAAAGCAGAGCGAATCCGTTGTGCGAAATGTATTCTCCCTCGCTCAAACTGTGCTTGGTGAGGATGCGGCTGATATCGAGGTCGTAGAACGTGGCGACGACCGTCAACCCCGCGAAGACGACGGCGAAACACGCCAACGCGATGATCGTCTTGGCACGAAGCGAAAGTTCTTTGGACGTTTTGAGCATATTCTTTCTCCCGTAAAAAAGATTATCCACACACGATGGATATTATAATTATACGCCACCCGCCCGCGTCTGTCAATAGCGCACTTTTCGCAAAAAACGAAAAAGCCGCCCATTCAGAGCTGTTCCATTAGGGATTTTACAAAAAACTAAAATTCAAAGGTAATCGCACTTTCAAGCGGTCAAAAAAAACAGGCATTCGGAATGTTCCGAGTGCCTGTTTCTTTTTTTTGTCATTCGTATCATTCTCCGGCTTTGTAATCGGTACGCCTTCTCAAAAATCCGGCGACGTATGCGGGGGGATCGGTCATGCCTCGCCGGATCCATTCGTTTACAAGTCCGCAAATAATGCCCGAAACTCTCGCCGTCAGATAGGCTTGTTCTTTGTCGATCAGACTGCGACCGCCTTTCGCACAATCGAAAACGTGCTTTTCAAATGGATAGTACAAACCTTTTTGATAGACGAGCAATAGTTCTTCTTTCATGGTAAGCAAATGCTCGAAAACGCTCGTTTCCACCTCTTTTTCACCGTAGAGGAACGTCTGCTCGTTTTCCTTCCACCAACTTTGCGTTTTATCCATGAAATAGGAATAGATCACATTCTCAAACGAATTGAAATTCCGATAAAACGAACTGCGGCTCACGCCCGCTTTCGTAACCAGATCCGTGACCGAAATCTCCGATAATTCTTTCTCTTTCAATAGGATAAACAGCGCTTGAATGATGGAATCGGTAATGATAACGTCTTTTCTTTTCATAATGGCTCCTTTTTTGCGACAAATCGCCGATCTTGTTTCCTTATGGCTGTAATTTCGCCGATTTTCTTGATTTTGTTTTTGTCTTATGATACAACTGTATCGCAAAGCAAATTCAAATGCAACACTTTTTTGAAAAAAGGAGAAATTTTTATGGCTGAACATGTAAAAAAGAAAAAGAAACATGTGGTGCTTATTGTAGTCTTGGTGATTGTAGCAGTCATTATTGCAGTAGGCGTCGTCGCGACCGTCCTTCTGAAAAAAACGATCTTTATGAGTTACCCGGAATTGAATGGAACGCCGGAGGTCGGTCAATGGTATCAGGTGACGCCCGAAGGGACCATCTCGTCCAACGGAACCGAATGGCACGGTATTTTCAGAAAGGGTACGGAAAACAAAGTCGTCGTCTATTTCTTCGGCGGCGGGGTAAGCATCACCCCCGAAACCTCTGAGCAGGGGAAAACGTTTTTTGCGGTCGATATGACGGCGCAGAACTTTGTTGCGCAGGGCGGGATCGGAAGCACTGCGGAAGACAACCCATTCAAAGATTGGTCGTTTATCGTCATTCCGTATGCTTCCGGGGATTTCCACACGGGAACGGGTGAATACCGTTACACGTCCGACGGAAAGGAAAAGACCGTTTATCACCACGGTTATACCAACTATGCCGCAATGGTGGAAACCGTCAAACCGTATATCGGAGAACCGGACGCCTTGCTTGTAACGGGTTTTTCTGCGGGCGGTTTTGCAACGTCGCTGCTTGCGGACGACGTGATCGACCGTTTCCCCTCGGCAAATAACGTTACGGTCTGCGTGGACAGTTCGCTTCTTCTGTACGACGGTTGGCATGAAACCGCACGGGACCTTTGGAAGTCGCCGGCGGAAATTACGGAACGGCTCACAACGAACAACATCGTTCTCGACAGTCTGACAGCCCTTTCCAACAAGCGCGGCGACAGCGTGAAAATTCTGTTTGATTGCTCGTACAGAGACGATACCTTACAACAATATCAAGGGTATATCAACAACGGGAAAATGGAAAAGAACAAGGCAAACGGCGATCGGTTCCAAGCGGATCTGAAAGAAATGGTCGCCGGACTGAAAACAAACATTCCGAACGCCGGTATTTATATATGGGACTATAAAGCAGACGTGGAAACCAAAAACACGCAGCACACCATTATTTCAAGCGATTTCCTTGTGGAACTGGAAAGCGGGAAAAGCATTGCCGATTGGCTAAACGACGCGATCAACGGAACGGTTCGGTCTTATGGGTTGGATTTGTTGGATAAATAATATTCGGAGACAAGCATAATGGAAACAAAGAAAAACCATAAAGGACTTATAATCGCAGGCTCCATTATCGGATCGTTTCTGCTCTTACTGTTTGTTTTATTTTTCGTACTTACAACGCATACGCAGATCGTGGTCGGGCTGATCCAGAAAGCAACTTACGGCGACAAATCGTTTAATTCTTACGAGCCGTATTATGAGCCGATCAACGGGTTAAAGGAAAACGGACAATATCTGATCAGTGAGATCAAATACGATACGGAATATCCAAACAGTTATCTCGATATTACCTATCCGGACGGTGATTTGGCCGCCGATCGCCCGACGCTAATCTATTTCCATGGCGGCGGTTTCTTTGCCGGGAGCAAAAACATGGGTGATCCGCTTGCCGCAAGCGAAGCGACGGCGCTCCTTGACGATATTTGCACGCAAGGATACAACATTGTCAACGTCGATTATGCGCTTGTTCCCGCGGCGCATTTTCCCGTTCCGCTTATTCAGGCGAACAGGGCGTTTGCATATCTGCTTGCACATCAAGACGAGTACCATCTTGATATGGACAATATAGTTATTATGGGTAGTTCTGCCGGCGCGATCATATCCAGCCAAATGGGAAGCATCGTTACAAATCCCGAATATGCGGACCTTCTCGGTATAACGCCCACCCTAAAACCAGAACAAGTAAAAGCGGTCGTTCTCGACGACGCGCCGCTTGATTATAATCATTTTGATCTTGCGACGAAAATGCTTGTCGGCAATTATGTTAAAGGCAGTATATATCTGAACAAGGAAGAAATAAAAAAATATAACAATATCGGTAGTCTTACCGCAAACTATCCTGCCGCCGTACTTCTCGGCAGTGAGTACAGAAACGATATGAACGTCATGCACAAAGAGTTGGATAGCCTCGGTTGTGAGCATATTCTCGTCGATCCGTATGCGGAACACGGTGTTCAGAAACCGCATTGCTTTGTTGCGGAAGAACGGGTTGACGCAATTGCAAAAGACGCATTCGATAGAATGATGGATTTTATAAACAACAAAACGAAATAAGTAGTTAGCCTACTACACCAAACGTTGTTTGGTCGTAGGCTCTGCGAGGCTTTTTGTCCACCGAACAAAGTCGAGATGACTATTTCTACGCACCTATTTCGCACAACAAAAAACGGTGAATCGAAATCATGTACAACTTTGTCGGAGCCGTTGAAATCCCCGACTTCGACTGAAACAAACAAGAGAAAAGGTGGCATCACGCCACGCCTGATTTTCAAAGGACAGCCTTACCGAAAATTCCCTAATGGAAGTGCGATTCTACGGACGACTTTTTGATTGTTTTCGTATTATTTTCACCGAACGACGGAAGATACCGCCGCCGCTTGCCCCGCCTTACAGCGTGGCGCTTATCCCCGCCGCACGGAGGGCCGCCATTGCCTTTTCGTTGTCGTCCACGCGGAAGACCATCATCGCCTTGCCTTCTTCGGAAGAGGTGAATGCGTAGGCGTATTCCACGTCGATATCGCCGCCCAACGCGGCCATGATCTTGGCCAAACTGCCCGCCTTGTCCTCGGTCTTGACGACCAGCACCTCGGTCACCTTGACGAGGTAGCCGTTGTCGGTGAGCGTCCGCACGGCCACGTCCACTTCGTCGGTAGCCAAACGCAGTATGCCGTACTCCACGCTGTCCGCTATGCAGAGCGCCTTCAAGTTGACGTTGCGGGAGGCGAGCAACTCGGTCACCGCCGCCAATTTACCTTTTTCGTTCTCGATAAATACGGATATTTGTTTCATACGATTCTCCTTGCCTTAGTCGTGCAACTTGCGTTTGTCCACCACGCGCACCGCTTTCCCCTCGCTGCGTTCGATGGTTTTGGGCGCCACCAAATGCACCTTGGGGTTGATGCCGAGCATGGTTTTCATCGCCGAAGCGAGTTCTTTCTCCTTGGACGCCACTACCTTGATCGTGTCGTCGAATTGCTCGGGATCCATCTCGACGTACACGTCGAACGTGTCGGTATTGTTCACCCTATCCAATTCGATGCGGTAGTTGGGCGTATAGCCTTGCTCCAGCAATACGGTTTCGATTTGGGAGGGGAAGACGTTGACGCCCCGTATAATGAGCATATCGTCGCTTCTGCCCATGGGCTTGCACATCTTGATAAAGGTACGCCCGCACCCGCACTTGCACCGATTGAGGACGCAAATATCCCGCGTGCGGTAGCGCAAGAGGGGAAACGCCTTTTTGTCCAACGACGTAAACACGAGTTCGCCTTTCGAGCCCTCGGGCAGCGGCTCCAAGGTGTTGGGGTCGATGATTTCGGCGTAGAAGTGGTCCTCGTTGATATGCATACCCGATTGCTCGCTGCACTCGAAGGCCACCCCCGGGCCGCTCGTCTCGGTCAGACCGTAGATATCGTAGGCCTTCAGCCCCAACGACTTCTCGATATCCCTGCGCATCTCTTCCGTCCAAGGCTCCGCGCCGAAGATACCCGCTTTCAGTTGGATATCGTCGGGCGTCAATCCCATTTCTTTGAGCGTTTCGCCGATATAAGCCGCGTAGGAGGGCGTACAGCAGAGGATGGTCGCGCCGAGGTCGCGCATAAAGGTGATTTGCCGCTCGGTATTGCCGCTCGACATGGGCAAGGTCAAACACCCTACCTTGTGTGAGCCGCCGTTCAACCCCGCGCCGCCCGTAAAGAGGCCGAAGCCGTAGGCGATTTGGCACACGTCGTCCTTGGAGCCGCCCGCCGCCACGATGGCACGGGCCACGCAGTCGTCCCACAGGTCGATATCTTCCTGCGTGTAAAAGGCCACCACGCGCTTGCCCGTCGTGCCGCTCGTGGAATGGATGCGCACGCACTCGGACAAAGGTACCGCCAACAAGCCGTACGGATAGGCGTCGCGAAGGTCGGCCTTGCTGAGGAAGGGCAACTTGCTGATGTCGTCTATCGACCGTATATCCTCGGGCTTCACGCCCTTTGCGTCCATCAAATCGCGATAGTACTTCACGTTGGCGTAAACGTGCGCCACTTGCTTGACGATTTTGGCGTTCTGTATCGCCCGTATCTCCTCGAGGGGCGCCGTTTCTATTTCCTTTTGATAATAATCGTTACTCATAAGTTTTACCCGAACTTTTCGTATATTTCCGTCCTTCGACGGCTCTATTTCAATTTTATCATATCGTTTTTCCCCGTGTCAAACCGTAGAAGAGAGCAAATCAATTATATTTGGCGGTTTTCCGCCTCGAAATCGCCCGATAAACCCCACGCGCGCAAGCGGCAAACCGCCGCGACGTCGAGGACGCCAAAGGGCGCAAAGACAAAGTAGCCGAACGGCCACCCCATATTATACGGCGTATTGAATTGACATTTTGGATAAAATGATAGTACGATATAGAATATATAAATAAAGAAGCCGTGGGCGAGCGCGCCCGTGCAAGCGGCTTCGCATCAATCGAAATCCTCGAAAGGAGAATTGCAAAATGAACCGAACTATGAGAATGACCGAAGTGACGTATTTGGTCTTGGCTGCCGTGGTCGTGCTGGCCGTGGTAGGCTTGGCCGTCTTCGGCGCTATGGCAGTCAAAGCCACGGCGTCGGCCGAGCCCGAACACGTACATAGCTTCACTTACGAAGTCGTCAACAAGAACGGGTTGGATTATATCTACGCGACTTGTTCGGGCGACGATTGCCCGTTGCCGAACCATCAAGCCGGTGCGATGCTGAGCAGCAAAACTGTCATCACCTACACGGGCAGTCCGGTCAATCCGTTGCAGTGGTACTACAACGCCGACTTTTTGGACAAGACCGGCATCGATGTCACGACCTTCGACCCCGTCTATACGGGCACGTCGAACGGCGGCGTGGCGTACGGCCCTTCCACGACCGCGCCGACCGACGCGGGCGACTACGTGGGCACGGTGACCGTGACCATCGACGGCAACGACTACGCGCTGTCGAGAGCCTTTACGGTCAATAAAACGGACGTGTCGCTGACGACGAATCCGACCTGTCCCACGTACAACGGCACCGAACAGCCGATCTTCACCGACCCGGTCGCCGGCTGCCAAGCGACTTTCACGTATATGTACAGGTCCAAAGTGGGCGACGCATGGGGCGCATGGACGGACGGATACATTGCGGGAATCCCCACCGAAACGAATTGTATTCCGTATCAGGTCCAGTTCAAGATCATACCGACGGGCGACGACGCCGGCAACTACAACGTAACTACTACCTATTCGTATAATGTCGGCGTCAAGCAGGCGTCGTATGGCGTTTACAATGGCAGTGCCAGCGGCGACAACAAGCGGAATTTGCAGTTCTATTTGGACGGCGTGTCCACGACCGTTGCGCCTTTGGACAGCGGCAGCAACTGGAACAGATATTATCCCGCCGGCTTCGCGTACGACGGCAACGCGCACACGTTCGAAGCGAAAATCACGGGCGTGGGCGACGAAGTGATCACGGTAATATCCATTACGAGAACCGATGCGGGAAGAAACGCGTCTACGATTGTAGCCGGGAATTATGCCGCAGAAGGAAGCGACTATCAAAACTATTATTTGTCGCAAGGCGTCAACAGTTCGTTCGGCATCAATATACTCAAAGCCGACTACGATATGTCGGGTGTGGTGTACGACACCGAAAAAGAGTACAACGGCGAAATGCAATTCCTGACCGTCGGCAATCTACCCGTTGGCTTGGACGGCGTAGCCGTGACCGCCTCTTGCTCGGGCAATCCCGCGACCTATCCTTCGAACGGGGAGCAGCTGTGGACGGTGACCTTCGCCACCACCAGCACCAACTATAACGTGCCCGCCGCCGTCAACAAGAACTTCTCCATCGTCAAAAAGAACGTGACGGTCTCCGTCGGCGACGTGGGGTACTACGACGGCACCGCCAAACTGCCCCTCGTCACCTTTACGGGTACCGAGGAGGGAGAGGAAGCCGCTGTCGCGCTCGTTGACAATACGCAGGACAACGTCAACGCGGGCACTTTCGACGTGACCATCGAGGTGGACGACGACCTCTACACCTTGGTAGCGGGCGAAGGCTACACCGTCACGGCGGGCGTGGGCGCGGCCACCGTCACCATTGCCAAGCGCCCCATCGAAGTCACCCTCACGGGCGCGACCTCGGTCTACGGCGAGGCCATCGCCGTGCCGGCGGTCGAGGTGACGTCCGCTGTGGACGTCGTCGAGGGCGACAACCCTTGGGCGACCACCGCAGCCTACGAGGCGCTCACCGCCACCACTACGGTAGGGGCGGGCAGCGTGGCAGTTCTCCAATCGAGCGACGACAATTATCAAATCACGTTCGTGGGCAATACCTACGCCATTACGCCCAAACCCATCACCGTCACGGCGGACGACAAGTCCTCTCCCTACGGCGATGCCACCGTGGCCTTGACGGCTACCTTGTCTGCGGCGTTGGTGGGTGCCGACCAAGAGGCCGACCTCTTCTACCTTACCAAAGAAGCGGGTACGGACGCGGGCGATTATACCATCGCGGTCGTCCCCTCTAATAACCTCAACTACGATCTTACCGCCGAGGACGGCGTTTACACCATCGTACCTCGCGCCATCACCGTCACCATCGAGGACAAGACCTCGACCTACGGCGACAACCGCGTGCCCCTGACGGCCGGCGTCACCGAGGGCACTCTCGCGGTGGGTGACGCAGCGCCCTATACGCTTTCTTGCGCCGCCACCGAGACCTATATCTACTTCAGCGACGCGCAGGGTTGGGGCTATCCCATATACGCCTACGCCTGGTCGGACGATCCCGCCGTGGGCAGCAACGCCGCTTGGCCCGGCATGGAATGCACCTGGCTCGAAAAGAACGAGTATTTCGAGGACGTCTACTATTACGACCTCGGCGACAAAGGTTACACCAAGATCATCTTCTCGTCCAACGGCAGACAAACGCAGGACGTCGTGCTGTCCGCCGCCTACAACGCCTACTACAGCACCAACGTGGCGGACGGCCTCGGGCATTACGCGGCCGAGGGCTACCTGCACGCCTTTACCAAAGCGGCATCGAACGCGGGCGAGTACGCCATCGAGGGTACCGCCACCGACGACAACTACGCCGTGACCTTCGTCACGGGCACCTACGTGGTAGCGCCCCGCCAAGTGACCGTGTCGGGCATCGAGGTTACCGGTCGTGCCTACGACGGCACCGCCGAGGCCACTTTGGACTACACCTCGCTCCAAATCGAGGGCGTTCTCAAGGGCGACGAACTCACCGTCACCGCCACGGGTACTTTCGACAGCAAGAACGTGGGCGTAGACAAGACCGTGTCCATCACGGATTACGTCTTCGGCGGCACGTCGGCCGCCAACTATGCCGTGAAGAACGACAGCCAAACCCTCGCCACCGCCACCATCACGGCGTTGGAAATCGTGGTTGCGGGCATCGAGGCCGAGGATAAGACCTACGACGGCACCACCGCCGCCACCCTCGATTATACGGGCGTGACCTTGGACGGCGGGCTCGACGGGGACGACCTCGCGGTCACCGCCACGGGCACCTTCAACAGCAAGAACGTGGGCGAGGACAAGGCCGTAGCCATCTCCGGCCTCACCCTCGTGGGTGCGGACGCGGTCAACTACTATCTGGCCGCCGAGGGGCAACAGACCGCTTCCGTGGCCACCATCGCCCAACAGGCCATCGTGGTGTCGGGCGTCCAAGACGCTTCCACGCGGTATCCCTATTTCAAAAAGTCCTACGACGGCACGACCAACGTCGAAAGCCTGTATTTCGTTACGAGCGACGCCGTACTTGACGGCAAAGCGGACGGCGACGATTTGACCGTTACGGTCACGGGCACGTTAGAAGACAAATACCCCGGCGAAAACAAGACCGCGGCCATTTTGTTGCAATTGAGTGGCGCCGACGTAGCCAACTACTACCTTGCCGCCGAGGGACAGCAGACCACGGTCACCGGCCTTATCGTCAACAAAAAGACGCTCATTCCGAGTGTGAGCGGCTTGACTGCCGAGGGCGCAAGGAAAGTATATAACGGTTCGATTTATCAGACGTTTGCGGGGTCCGATTTCACGGGGATAGGCTGGTTCAGCGGCAGTGCACCCGTCGCGGGCGACGACGTCTATATCGAGAGCGTCACCGCCAAGGTCGGCAAGAACGTCGGCTCTCATCAAATCGTGGTCAATACTTCCGAGAACCCCGGTTGTATCGTATTGGGCGGCGCGGACAAGGATTATTACAACATTGCCACCCGCAATACGCAATACGGCAGTTTCTACGTCATCTATGCGACCGTCGTCGCCAGAAACTTGATCGTGACGGGGCTTACCGCGGGGGATAAGAACTACGACGGTACGATATATGCGCAAATCAATATTTCGGGCGCCGCGCTCACGGGCGTCATCGAGGGGGACGACGTCAGCCTCGTAAACGGCGGCACGTCGGGCACTTTCGCGGATGCTTCTGCGGGCGAAGACAAATTGGTCACCGTTTCGGGCTTCACCCTCGAGGGCGAGGCTGCCGGCAACTACGTCATCGCCTCGTGCCGAGCCACCGCGACCATCCACCCCAAGCAAGTGACGGTTGCGGGCATCGAGGCTGCGGATAAGACCTACGACGGCACCACCGCCGCCACCCTTAGTTACGAGGGCGTCACCCTGACGGGCAAAGTAGGCGAGGACGAACTCACCGTCACCGCCACGGGCACCTTCGCGGACAAGAACGCCGCCGAGGGCAAGACGGTCACCATTTCGGACATCACCTTCGGCGGTGCTGCGGCCTCTAACTATGTCGTCAAGTCCAACAGTCAGACCTCTGCAACCGCCACCATCAACCAAAGAGAAGTTGAGATCGAGTGGGGCAACGACGCGTTGACTTACAACGGCGTGGCGCAACAACCCACGGCAACGGTTGCCAATGCGGTGGAAGGCGACGTCGTCACGATTACGGTCAGCGGTGCGCAAACCGATTATAGCGCGGACGCCTATACCGCCACGGTGACCGCCGTGGACGACGCCAACTACAAGTTGCCCGCCTCCGTTACGCACGAATATACCATCGCGCAATTCGAGGTGGAACTCGTTTGGAATAACGACGCGTTGACCTACGACGGTACCGCGCAACAACCCATCGCCACCGTCGGCAACAAACCCGCCGAGGGCGAGGCCGTGACCGTGACCGTTGAGGGCGCGGCGACGGATTACAGCGCGGAAGCGTACGTCGCTACGGCGACCGCGTTGAGCAGCGACAACTACAAGTTGCCCGCTTCTGCCACGCACGCGTTCACCATTGCCCAATTCGAGGTGGAACTCGTTTGGGCGAACGACGCGTTGACCTACAACGCTTCGCAACAAAAACCCATCGCCACCGTCGGCAACAAACCCGCCAACGGCGAGGCCGTGACCGTGACCGTAGAGGGCGCGGCGACGAATTACAGCGCGGAAGCGTACGTCGCTACGGCGACCGCGTTGAGTAGCGACAACTACAAGTTGCCTGCCGACGTCACGCACGAGTTCACGATCGCGCGCAAGACGGTTGTCGTCACGTACAAAGAAACGGGGCCGATGAGTTTTACCTACGGCGATCAAGGCAGTTACAACGTCTCCAACGTCGGCGGAGCGTCGCAAAACTTGGTCAATAACGTCACGGCGACGGGGCAGTATTATTGCACGCAACTCGATATGATTGCGGATATTCAAGCGCAAAACGTCGAAACGGGCGAGATAGTACCCGGCAACGGTTTCCGTTATTACACGCCCGTCGGCACCTATCATTTCCTCGTTACGGCCAGGAATGTCGCGCTTGCCGACAACTACGAGATCGTCGGCGCCGTCAACGACGACGATCGCGCCATTATCACCATCAATCCCGCGACGATTACCAATATCTCCATCTCCGATATAGCCACACCCACGTATGACGGCAGCAATACCGCCGTCGCCACCGTCACGGCTACGGCTACCGTGCAACGTCCGTTTGAAAACCAAGCCTCTCTGGCCTTCGTTTACAGCGCGACCGATAGCGGCGAATATACGGCGGCAATTCCGCAGTTCGTCACGGCGGGTGACTACACGGTGTATTACAAGGTTTCGGCAGACAATCACAATACCGCTACCGGTACGTTTACGGTAACGGTCGCCAAGAGAACGGTCGAACTCGTCACGTATTTTAACGATGACGCTACGCAAACCGCTACTTCCTATATGGGTGCGGCGCAGACCTTCCACGCGATCGTGGCCAATCCGGCCAAAGCCGACGGCGTCAATGACGACGACGTGACCGTCACGCTTTCACTGAATGGCGGTACCGCCGCAGGCGAATACGCGGTGACGTTGAGCATTGCCAACGACAACTATGCGTTCGACAACGGCGCGGCCGCCAAGGACGTGGTCTTCTCC
This sequence comes from Clostridia bacterium, assembly GCA_017394805.1. NCBI lineage: Bacteria > Bacillati > Bacillota > Clostridia > Clostridia bacterium. Next base: position 53,851 of record JAFPXC010000001.1, read on the forward strand.
ATCGCCAAGGCCACCTACGCCGTGACCTTCGAAGACCTCACCGTCACCTACGACGGCACCGCGAAGTCCGTCTATACGAGCGAATTGAGCGAGGAAATTACGGTCGAGTACGCGGGCAACGGTCAAATCAACGCGGGCGAGTACGTCGTGACCGCCCACTTCACCGTGAGCGACAACTACAATCCCATCGCTGATAAGACGGCCACCTTGACCATCAACAAGGCCACGGTCAGTATGTCTTCGGTGACGTTCAACGACGTGAGTTACACCTACAACAACACCGAACGCACCGTTACGATAGGCGGCTCCGTACCCGCCATCGTGCGCGTAACGTACACCAATAACACGCGTACCAACGCAGGCTCGCAAGTGGCGACGGCCTCTTTCGAGGTCATCGAAGGTGCCGACAACTACAACCCCATCGCGGATATGACCGCCACCTTGACCATCAACAAAGCCAACTACAATATGTATGGCATCGAGTATCCCAACCAGGTCAAGACCTACAACGGCGAGACGCAATATCCCGACACCAAGGGCAAAGTTGCTTTGCCTACGGGTTTGGACGGCGTACAACTGACGGCTTCTTTCTCGAGCGGCGTGACCAACGTGTCCGAGGGCAACAAGGCCATCACCGTGACCTTCGTTACCGAGAGCGCCAACTACAATGCGCCCGCCTCTCGCACGGTAAATTTGCAACTCTACGCCAAGCACGTGACGGTGGTCTGGTCGAATAGCGAGCTCGTCTTCAACGGGCAGAACCAAGCGCCCACGGCCGTCGTAGAGGATGAATTGTGCGGGGACGACGCCCTCAACGTCGTTGTGCGCGGCGAACAAATGAATTACAGCGCCAATGCCTACACCGCTACCGCCTACCTGTACAACTTGGATAATACGCCCAATACCAACTATAGTGCCGGCAGCACGGGGACGTGCAGTTTCACCATCGCCAAGCGCGTGGTCGAGTACTACGTCACCTTGGACGGCGCGGAAGTCTCCGAGGATAATATTCACGCTACCTACGGCGTCAACTACGATACGGGTGCCTACGTCAATGGGGCGACCGTTTACGGCCATTCGATGGACGCGGTGGTGACCAACAGCGTAGGCGCGGGTGCTCGATTGGACCACGGCGGCGACTACTACAAGACGAATGCGGGCACCTATTCCGTCCGTTTTGTTCTGGCGGGCGGCGCTGCCGCCAACTATCAATTCGCGGACGGTACTACCGAACGCGAGGTGACTTGGTACGTCGATCCTTTGACCGTCAACGTGACCTTGGCGGGCAATACCATCACCTATGGTGATGAGGTTACTTGGCCTTATGCCACTACCAATGTTCCGTGGACGACGTTGGCCGTGGATGCGGACAGCGTGTACGAGGTTGTGTGCGCGGCGGCGGATATCGTCAATGCAGGCGAGCGTCCCAATGCGGGCACCTATCCCATCACCGTGGTAGACAAACACAACCCAAACTTCACGGTCAACGTCACCAATACGGCGAACCTCGTCATCAACAAGCGCAACATTTCCGTGAGTTTCGTGGGCGAGTCCAAGACCTTTACCTATGGTGACGCGGACGCTTGGGAGACCGTGAAAGCATACTACGTGGACAACGATATGCAACTGGAGGTCGTCGGCGAGGATGACGCCGCGCTGGTCGAGGAAGACGGCGGCATCGCCGACTTCGTCTACCTTGCCTTCTATACGTACAACGCCCAAGAGCAAAGCACCGTGCAAGGCAATTTAGAGGCGGAATATCTCTATGCGGGCACCTATAGATTGGTGGTGAACGACGCGAACAACGGCGACAACTACAAAGTGGACTACTTGGTCGTGCAGGGCGCTATCGTCGTCGAACAAGCGACGCTTGCGGTGAGCGTAGATGTTCCGGGCAAGACTTACGACGGCGTCGCGCTGCCCACTGTCAACTTCTTGTACAACTACGTGACCGTGACCGGTTTTGTCGGCAACGACGCGGTCGGCTCCGGCGAATTTGTCGGTTATAATCTCATTGAAAATCACTATGCTTTCAAGTACGCTTCCGCCGAGGGCAGAGCGTGGGACGCCGTTCCCGAGGAAGAGTGGACGAGCGTTGCGCCCGCCAATGCGGAGCAATACTACGTGCTGGTCGCAATCAGTGGGCTTTGTAACTACGCCGATACTGTGGCTGTCGGCACCGTCACCATCGAGCGTCGCACCGTCAACATCGTGCCCGTCTACGGTCAAGGCAAGGTCTACGGCGAAGAGGACGGCACGCTCGTCTACGAGGTGCTCAACGTCGTCGTGGGCGAGCAGGTCGTGCTTACGGGCAGTCTGGCGTACGAAGGCGACGGTGGCGCAGGCGTACACGCCTTCACGATGGGCACTTTGGCGTTGACCGAGGACGAAGTTAACGTCAACTATGTGCTTTCGCTGTCCGCCGAGGTGTACACCATCACCAAGGCGACCTTCGAGGGCGAAATTCGCTTCGAGGATGCGACCTACGTCTACGATGGCACCGCAAAGTCCCTCGCCGTCGAGGCCGAGTTGAACGACGAGATCACCGTGTCGTACGAGAATAACGATCAAGTGAACGCGGGCGAGTACGTCGTGACCGCCCACTTCATCGTGAGCGCCAACTACAACGCCATCGCGGACGTCACGGCCACCCTTACCATCAACAAGGCCGTCTACGATATGACGGGCGTGTCCTTTGCGGACGTTGTGACCGTCTACGACGGCAATGCGCACACGATCACCGTGACGGGCGAACTGCCCGCGGGCGTGACGGTAGCGTACGCCGACAACAGCCTCGTCAACGTGGGCACTACCACCGCCACGGCGACCTTCCAAGGCGATTACGACAATTACGAAAGCGTCGCTTCTATGCTGGCCACCCTCACCGTCAGCAAAGCCACCTACGATATGTCTTCGGTGGTCTTCGCGGATGTCACGGCCACCTACGACGGCGCGGCCCATACGGCCACCGTATCGGGCGACCTGCCCGCGGGCGTCACCGTGACCTACATCAACAACAGCCTCATCAACGCGGGCGCTGTGGAGGCCATCGCCATCTTCCAAGGCGACTACGCCAACTACAAGGCCATCACGGATATGACCGCCACCGTCACCGTGCGCAAGGCGCGTATCGACATAGGTGCGTTCAACGACGGCACCTTCGTCTACGACGGCAGCGAGAAGGCCATCACGATGGGCGAGTTGCCCGAGGTCGTCGCCGTATCCTACGAGGGCAATGGCGTCAAAAACGTGGGTACGTATGTGGTTATTGCGCACTTCATCGTGGGTGCCAACTACGAGTCCATCGCGGACAAGACGGCCACCATCACCATCACCAAGGCCACCTACGATATGACGGGCGTCACCTTCGCGGACGTAGTGGCCGCCTATGACGGCGCGGCCCATACGGCCACCGTAGCGGGCGAATTGCCCGAGGGCGTGACGGTCGCGTACGAGAACAATAGCCTCACCAAAGTGGGCGTCTTGACCGCCAAAGCGATCTTCAGCGGTGATTACGACAACTACAACGCCATCGCCGATATGACGGCTACCATCACCGTCACCGAGGCGGCGCCCACCCAAAACGAGGACGGCTCCAAGACCTACGAGAAAGAGGTCGACCAAAAACAAGCGGCTTCCGAGGGCGTGGACATGACCGCCATCTTCGACGACGCGGCCAAGGACGACAGCACCGAGAAAGAAGTCAAACTGTCCGTGGGTACGACCGAGATCGTCTTCGACGCGGCGGCCATCGCGGCCATCGCGGGCAAGGACGTCAAGTTGCAGGTCAACGTCATTATGCCCGACGAGAACGACGCCGAAGAGAATGCCGAGATGACCTTGGATATCACCTTGACGGGCGCCACCTTCGAGCAAGGCAAAGTGACCGTCACCGCCGCTTTCGACAAAGCCGCGCCCAAGGGCATGGTCAGCAAGGTGTACTACGTGGATGCGGACGGCAATCGCACGGATATGAACGCCACCTTCTCGGACGGCAAAGTCGTCTTCGAGACCAATCACTTCTCGCGCTACATCGTCGTGTTCGAGAAAGCAGGGTTGTCGGGTGGTGCCGTAGCGGGCATCGTCATCGCCTGCGTGGTCTTCGCGGCACTCGTCGCCGTGGGCGTCATCTTCTTGCTTCGCAAGAAAAAGAGCGCGGCGAAATAGTAACGCTCCATCCGATTAAACGTGCGGCACCCTTCGGGGTGCCGTATCTTTTTTGCCGAGCGGCGAAAAACGCATCGGCCGGCGGCGGATTTTCCTCGCGCCAAGAACGACCGAGCGAATATTCCGCGTTATTCTCGCGTTTCGGCAAGGGCGGCTCTTTTCTGCGTGCGTATTGGCTTTCGCGTAGGGCGCAGGCGCAAATAACGGGGGTACGTACGGTGGCAATTCGCGCCAAAACGGGCGCAAATCGCGCTCGGTAATCTCCTTTTGCGTCCCCTCGCGCTTCGGTGTTCGGCGCGGAATGCGGCGGTTGGTGAAAAATGGCTATTGACAAAGGCGGCGCATTTGCTGTATCATATATACTGTACTTCTATACTTAGGCGTACCCGCGCATTTTTGCGCGTATATGTGGAGGCAGTATGAAAAAAAGATTTTTATTCGCAATAACGATTGTCCTGTTCATCGTGACGACGGCGGTTGCGCTTACGGCTTGCCGTAAGAAACCCACGGAGCCGACGGTCAAGACCATTTACGACGTGTCTTTGGGTACGATGGCGGTAGGCACAGCTATCGAGAAGGCCGTGCAGGTCGAGGGCGCCGAAAACGTCTATTTGTCGTTCACGTTCGTCGTGGATAAGGGCGCGGATACCTACAACGAGGTGTACGAATTGGCGGCCTTGCTCGACTTGGACGACGACCGCAACTGCGCGCTGTCTTTCAAGAATTATACGGATATCGAGAATATCATTTCCACCGAGGTCTACTACAAAAACGGCGTCTTGTATCTCAACAAGCAACCCGCCGTGGATCGTGCCGCCGTACAGGGCGTATCGTTGTCGCAAATCGCCTCCACCCTTGCGACTTCTACCGTGAGCGGCCAAGTCGGTACGGTACTGCAACTCCTGCCCGCCTTGGGCGACCGCGTCTTTTCGGCGTGCGAGCGCACCCAAGAGGGTGACAAGACCACCTACGCCTTCACGGTGGATTACAGCCAAATCGGCACGACCGTCGGGTACCTCGTGTCCCAGACGGGGTTGCTCAACGCGGCGGAAATGACTAAGCTTTTGGGGCTTGACGACGTCGCCGAAGGGGGTAGCACCCAGTTGGTCTTTGTGACGCAAAACGTGGAGAACGTGGGCGAAGTGTTCGTCTCGGCCGATTGCCGCACCACCCGTGGGGGCGTCGCCACCGCCAAAACCGTGCAGTCCTTCAGTTGCAAAGTGCTGTCGGACGCCGCCGTGGCACAGCCGCAATATCAGGTGGCCATGCCCGACAATTTGTCTTCGTTCGGGTACGCGCACCCCGCCAATCTCAACCTGTTGGGCACCGTGACCATGGACGTCAGCAGCGCCTCCCGCGCCGCGTATCTCGGGGCGCAACCCCTCACCCTTTCTCTGTCCAACTACCGTTATCAATGGGATTTCAGTCTGCAGAGCAACGTGGACGCCTTGGGCAAGTGGACGGCGAACCTCGTCTTCACCAACCAAGCGGACCGTTCGCGCCGCGTGGGGCTCTATTTCGCCGACCAAACCCTCTATCTCGACCTCTCTTCGCTGTCCTTGGGCAGTTGGCAGCTTCCCGCCGCCAAAGTGCAGGAGATTGCCGCCGAGTTGGGCAGAGGTCGCGCCGCCCAAACTCTGACGCCCCAAAATTACCGCGACATCATTTTCGACCTTTTGGTGGATAGGGTAGAGGAGAGCGAAAAGGTCACCTATACCCTCAAGGCCGATTCCATCGTCAAGTTGTACAACGCCATCGAGGAGACCTTGACCGAGGGCGCGTTGTGCACCTTGCCTCCCGTGGCCGCGGACGGTGCGTCCGTGGTCGTGGACACCCAAAACAACGCCTTCCGCACCCTGACCGTATCGGCCTCCGTGTGGGGCTCCACCGTCACGGTGGTCGCGTCCAATCCCTCGGTGGGCAAGCCCGTCAACGTGGTCGCGCCCGAGTGGGTGGCGACGTGCGTCAATCCGCTTACGGCCGCCACTATCACGCCCACCGCGCGCGGTATCGTGCGCTCGTACACCGCCGCCGGCGGCAACACCGCGTTGGTGGAAGCGTTGCTTCGCTCGGTGTCCGACGAGGACGTGGATTTGGGAGATAAAGAAATCTACTATTACAATTTCGCCGCCACTTTGGCGGGTAGCGGCAAGATAAACGCGTTTTCGGTGGACTTCGACACCGACCACAACGAGCGCGTGTGCTCGCTCTACTATCACGCGGATTCGCCCGACGAGTTGTTCGTCATTATGCCTACCGTCGGCACGGAGACCCAAGTGGTCGCCTTGACCGTCAAGAACGAAATGCGCTACGTGGACTTCGTCCGCGCCGTCAACGGCAATATCGAGATCCGCGAGGACCTTGCCGAGTGCACCCTGTCCAACACGCAGTCCTCCTTGTCGTTTACTTGGAGCAACGCGGGGTTGAAGGCGCTCCTTGCCAAAGCCGCCGCTTTCCTCACGGCCCCGACCGTCACCACCGTACCCAACGACTTGGGCTTGCAGGCCTTGCGCCTTACCTTGGGCGGCGATAGAGCCTTGCGCTTGGCGTTCGCGGCCGACCGCTTCATCGAGTTCGGGATGGACGCTTTGTCCATCGGGGACGCGGATTTGTCCCTGACGACCTCGCTGAAACACAACGCCGTATCCTATTTCGATCAATACAATTTGCCGCAGTCCGTCGCGGTGACCATCGGCGACGGTAGCGCCGCGCCGCGCAAGCTCAACGTGGCGCTTGCCGACTTCGGCACCGATTGGACCTTCGCGCACGAGCCCGCCTTGGGCAGCGGCAAGCAGTTGGTCACCGCCACCGGCGTGGTGTTCGGCCAAGAGGTGGATTTGAGTTTCGAGGTGGATTGCACTTGCCCCTCCGAAGTGACCGTGCTGGACGTGCCCACCTACGCCGCGCATCTCGAGGACAAGACCTTTACCTTTGCCCGTTACAGCGAAACGGTATCGCCCGTGGACGTGGTCGGTGCGTACCGCACCGTCAAGGTGGTCGTGGGCAGTAACCCCGCGCGGGAGTTGCCCTTGTCTTGGTTGCACAACGGCGAAGAGATCGCCGAGGCCGATTGGTCTACGCCCGACAGGAGGGAAGGCAATCAATCCGAGTTCGTCATTTTGCCCGCCGTCAAAAACTTCTTCGGGCGCATGGTGGCGTTGGACGCCGCCGGCACGACGAATTTGGCGGGGCAATACGTCCTGCGGTTGGAGGGCGCCCGCATCGCCAACGTCAAGAACGCAGGGGAGTATATGACCTTGCAAACGTACGGCGCCAATTACGATCCCTTCGATCCCGCCACCTACGATAGCGCCGAATTGGTGTTCCAGACCGACCTCGGCATCGTGGTGGACGGCGTGAGCAAGTGGGAATGGGATATAGATTCCATTCGCAACAGATCGCACGCCGAGGGCGGCATACACAACGGCGGCGCGTTGTACGACACCGCAGGCTTGCGCCAGGCCATGAAGGAAAAACTGTACGCGTTGAGCGGCAAGTACGCCGTCAACGTCAACGTCTACAACACGTTGGGCGTGGTGGAGAACAGCATTACGGTCACCGTGCGCGTGGGCTCCTACGTCATCAAAGAGGTGACCTTCGAGCAGTTGGCGGACGGCGTGGCGTACACCAAAGAAACGGGCGACTATATGGGACGCTTCGCGGTGGCGACGCGCACCCTTAGCGACGTGCCCTACAACTTCGCCTTCGCCAAGGTGGCGGTCGTCACGTTCGACAACGGCACGACCCAACGCTTCGACGCGCGCGATTGGACCACTTCGCCTTTGGCCGCCGTCTTTATGTTCCAATCCTATCAAGGTGACGTCAAATTGACTTTGGGTGACCAAGCGGGCGGACGACAGACCCTCTCCCTGCACTACGACGTGGCGGCCGAGCCCGTGGACGGCGTGGCCGTTTGGGGCTACAAGAACGGCGTCAAAACCGAGATAGAAGGAAGTCTTGTGGAGGCGACCGCGGCGACCAAGCAGTTGAGCTTCACCTTCGAGCACCTCAATCCCTACGACTACGTTATGCCCGCCGGTTTGGCGGTGCACTATCAGCTCGGCACGCAGTACGTCGAGCACGCCTTCGCCTTCGAGGGGTGGAACGCCAACGCGTTGTGGCACAATAATACCCCCTACGTTACCACGGAAAACGTGTACAACGTGGCGGTGACCATCACGATGTCCTTCGACAACAAGTTCGTTTCGGGCGAGTGGTATTTCGCCGGTATGGTGGAGGATGCGGACGGCTTGTACGTCTTCGACGCCGAGGAGGGCAACTTCGTCTTGTACAACAACAGCGTGCCCGCGCATCGCAATTTGACGCGCTATAGCCGCGTGGCAACGCCTTCCGTCGTGCACCAAAAGAGCAAATCGGGCGCCTACGTCTACTACGGCGGCAGTTATGTGCCCTACGAGGACGGCAACCCCGACCACAGCACCTTGGATCGCTACACCTACGATACCATTCTCGCCGTGCCCTACGTGTATGAGGAGAACGAACTCGGCGATTACGTATATTTGAACGGCGTGCACGTTCTGTACGACGCCGAGAAACACCAAGGGCAAAAGCGCTATGCCCGAGCGGGCACCGTCAACGTGTTCTATCGCAAAGGCACGGACGGATTGGAGCGATTGGTGCTCGATCCCAACAAGGTGGACTACACCTGCACCGAGGCCTATCCCGCGTTGGTGGTCGTGACCTTTGAGGACGGCACCAAGGCCGTGTTGCCCGCCGTGTGGGATTTGTCGGCGTTGGCCACGGTCAGCCCCGAAGAGGACTATACCGAAACGGTCGGCCTATCCATTCCCATGGCGCAATTCTTGGCGGACGTCTATATGCGTATCGAGTCCACCAAGCCCAAATACACTTACTATCAAGTGGCCGTAGACGGCGAGTCGGGCGAGCCTATTCTGGACGCGGACGGCTTCTATACGGACGGCCGTAGCGAGGTGACGCTCACTTTGTTGGGCACGGATGCGGACGGCAGGCTGGTCGTCAACGACCTCACTTCCGAGAAGCGTCTCCACGACGTCATCTGCGGCTGTGACCAAGAGGGTTGCAAAGGGCATCTCTACTTTGACTACGGCGATTCCACCACGGCCAACGCGCGCTTTGCCGTGACCGAGTGGAAGCGGCTCAACGCCATTGCCGAGGGGTTGCGCCAAGCGGCCGCGGAGCGTCCCGACGTGCCGTTGCAAGAGTTGTCCTACCAAGTGACGGTCATTGCCGTGGCGCACAATATCGAGATAGAGGTGGTCGTCCACGTGCAAGCCTCCAATATGAGCGACGTGGCGTACACCGCGGCGGGTATGCCGTTGGTGGCCAGTTCCATGTCCTCGGCGGGCGCGACGGTGTACAGCATGGCGGCGGACGGCACCGCCCTTACGGTGGATCCGTACGTGGCGGATATCTTCAACGCGGACAATTACCCCAAGGAGTTGCAATTCAATTTGGGCGGCGTGGTCGGCAAGGCCTACGTGGACGGGTGGGATTTGTCCGCTCTCAAGGGCGTAATGCCGTACGAAGGCGCTACGGCTACCGTCTATGCGCAAATCAATACCGCCTTCGGGCCTGTGCGCGTGGCTGCGCCTTTGACCGTCAAACGGCGCAAGATCCAGTCGGTGACGATAGACGGCTCGACGGGCTTCTTCCTGTGCGTCAACGCGATGAGCGCCCAGCCCTTCGGCTCGGAGATCGTCGAGGAAGCCGGCCGCACCATCGCGCTCAAGACGGTGGACGTCAGGTTCGAAAACGACGACTTGGCCTATCACATGACCATGCGCTACGATATTACCGACTACGTCGCGCCCTATTCGGCGGCTACGCTCAACGAGAACGCGACCGTGTACGTGGGCAACGCGGCGGGCGGCTATCAAGCCATAGCGGGCTATCGAGTGCTCACCAACGACAATTATATAATGCGCGTACGCGTGCCCATGGACGATCCCGCCTACGATTTGCTCAAAGCCTACCTCAAGGACGGCGAGGGCAATTGGGACGGCGTGATATTCGCGGTGGGCGCTTCGGACAACGGCACGTTCGTCACCTTCGACGACTCCGCGGCCGCCAACGAGGCGTGGCGCGCGTTGACCACCGCCAACCGTCGGCTCGTGTTGAGTTGCGGCTATATGGATGAGACCAACGCCTTGCATACCACCGACTATACGGCTGCTTTGGGCGAGCCCGACGACGTGGGCGTGGGCTACAAGTGGGAGCGCGCCACTATGCAGGGCAAGGCGGTGTTGCGCCTCTCGGTGTGGAACACCGTGTCCGCGGGCGCCGAGCACCTCTCCACCGTGCAGTACGTCAGCACGGGCACCGACCGTTACGTCAGCCTGACGCGCTCGATGCTGAGTCTGGCGGGCGTGGACGGCGAGAGCATCACCGAGGCCTATGATCGCGCGTTCACCGTAGGTGACCTCTTGGCGGCGCATACGCTTGGCGTGGTGGGCGAATTGTTCGCCGTGGGCGACCTCTCGTCGGCCGTCTACGCGGCTGAGGACGCGACCTATTCGAATCCGTTGCCTTTGGATACCGTCATGACCGTCGGCAATTACGTGTGGCATATCGCCATCGGCGAGCACACGCATTACACGGGCGCGGTGGATATCGCCGTCACCATCACCACCCGCGCGTTGACGTCGGTGGAGATCCGCGTCATCGACAACGTGAAACTCAATGACAACAGCGTATTGCTGTCGGGCTATACCTATCAACTTTCGTCGGGTTCGGTCTTGGACGTGAGCGCCCGAGACAACGCCACCGCCATCGGCGTAGCCTACTACGACAGTGAGGACAATCTCCTCTCCAGCAACCCCTATCTGCCGGGCACGTACACTGTCAAATTCGTCACGGCGGACGCGGGTTATCGCGTGGATTTGGGCGGCGGCGCGGACAGCTTCGTGCTGACGATAGTGAAATAAGCGGGCGTTTTGCCCGCTCGGCAAATTTCTTCGCAACGCACGGGCGAACCGCTTCCCGCACAAGTTCGGGTCGTTTGAAGGTATTATGCAAAAAAACACTTGCCAATATCGGCGGTTTGGTGTACAATGTAGGTGATTTGAAAGGCGCGTGCCTTCCAAGCATAAGCAAGAAAAAATTTATATCTAAATGGAGGATATTTTTATGGCAAAGAACGTAAGAGTCGCTATCAATGGTTTCGGCAGAATCGGTCGTTTGGCTTTCCGTCAAATGTTCGGTGCGGAGGGTTACGAAGTCGTCGCTATCAACGACCTCACCAGCCCCAAGATGCTCGCGCATCTGTTGAAATATGACACCGCTCAGGGCAACTACGTCCGCATGGGTCACACCGTGACCTACAAAGACGCCGTGTTGGCCGAAGACGGCAAGACCGTCGTCACCCCCGGTTCCATCACCGTGGACGGCAAAGAGATCACCATCTACGCGATGGCCAAAGCCAACGAGCTTCCCTGGAAAGAGTTGGATATCGACGTCGTGTTGGAGTGCACCGGTTTCTACACCAGCAAGGCCAAATCGCAAGCCCACATCGACGCGGGCGCCAAGAAGGTCGTCATTTCCGCTCCCGCCGGCAACGACTTGCCCACCATCGTCTACAACGTCAACCACGACAAGCTCACCGCCGAGGACAACATCATCTCGGCCGCCAGCTGCACCACCAACTGCTTGGCTCCCATGGCCAAAGCCCTCAACGATTTCGCGCCCATCCAAAGCGGTATCATGACCACCGTGCACGCCTACACCGGTGACCAAATGATCTTGGACGGTCCCCAACGCAAAGGTGACCTCCGTCGTAGCCGCGCGGGTGCGCAAAACATCGTGCCCAACTCCACCGGCGCCGCCAAAGCCATCGGCTTGGTCATCCCCGAGTTGAACGGCAAACTCATCGGTTCCGCCCAGCGCGTGCCCACCCCCACCGGTTCCACCACCATCTTGGTCGCCGTCGTGAAGGGCAAAGACATCACCAAAGAGGGCATCAACGCCGCTATGAAGGCCGCTTCCAACGAGAGCTTCGGCTACAACACCGACGAGATCGTCTCCTCTGACGTCATCGGTATGACCTACGGCAGCTTGTTCGACGCCACCCAAACCATGGTCGCCAAGATCGACGACGACACCTATCAAGTGCAAGTCGTGTCCTGGTACGACAACGAGAACAGCTACACCAGCCAAATGGTGCGCACCATCAAGTACTTCAGCAACTTCCTGAAATAATCAAACTCGTACAAAAGACAAAGCCCGTCCTTCCCCCGAAGGGCGGGTTATTTTTTTCCCTCTACGGCGTCGATCCATCGCCGCGCGCCGTCCGGTCCGTAGGGGGTTTGAATTCCCTCTGTCGCCAACAAAAAAAGGACGCCGTTGAAGTGAACCCCATTTAGGACACTCAACAAAAAAGGCCCTACGAATACTTCCTATGGTACAATTGCCATAGGAGGTATTTTTATATGGCTAGTAAAGGACAAAAGTTTAACAAATACACAGTTGAGTTTAGACAAATGGTAGTTCAGCGATATCTAAACAATGATGGCACGCCTACTA
>JAFPXC010000002.1 GCA_017394805.1 Clostridia bacterium
GACCAAAAGGTGAAGCCGCGAAGAAGTTTTTGTACCTCTACTTAGGGGATCCTTCGACACGAAGCCTATTGCTTCGGCTCAGGATGACGTACTATTCACGTTAGGCGCAACTCTACTTCGCGGCGAACAATGGGGCGAGGCCGGACGATGATCCATGAATATCGGAAGCGATGATCAATTTCATAGGGCAAATTCCTTTTTGATGCGAATGACGATGGGGGCGTCGGCGGGCGCCCATTCCGCGGGGTCGAGCGTGGCGACGGGAAGCCAAGCGGCGCTTTCGTGCTCCAAAAGGCGATAGTCCCCGCGCATACGACAGAGAAACGTGTGCAGGTCGATGGAAAAGTCGGGATAGTCGTGGTGTACGCTCATATAGGGGGCGACCACTTCCGCGTCCAACGCCATTTCTTCGCGGAGTTCGCGGCGCAACGCGTCCGCTAAGGACTCGCCCGCTTCCTGCTTGCCGCCCACGAATTCGTAGCGGTGGGCGACGTAAGCATAGTGGCTTTCGCCGCGACGGGCGGCGAAAATGCAACCGTTGTGAATAAAGATGGCACCGACGACGGAAAGAGTTTTCATAGTGTGATTATACAACCATACGAACGCCCATTCTTACGAATGGTATCTATACTGCGTATAGATTAGCCGCTGCGCGTCTTGCGTTCGGTTGCAAGGCGGCGCAAGCGTTATGCAAATACTTCGCTTCGCTCGTGCTTGCACGCTTGCTTCTATTATAGCACATTGGAGAAGGAGAGCGCAAGGGGAAATGGTGAAGTTTTCGCTATGCGAAAGTGAAGTTTGCGTTGCAAGTGAAGTTCAAGGCTCAGCCTTGAGTGAAGTTTGCGCTTCGGCGCAAGTCGCGGGTTCGCCGAGGGCGAACGCGATACGCCGACTGCGGTGCGTGGGGTGAAAACGACGGGCGGGAAGCGGGAAGAAAAGAAAGGCGGGGGAAAAGTCGGTAGAAAGTATTTGCCGAACATTGATAGAAAGTATTTGCCAAATACAAATATTTGTTGTATGATATCATAGATATATTGCGTGCGGAGGCACATAGGTGCGCCAAAGCGCGAAACAAGGAGATATATATGGCAAGAACGGATTTGATTCTCAAACTCAACGTGCGAAAAGACGAAAGAACCGTGACTCCCGTGGAAACGGGCGGGCATATCTCGTATTTATTCCGGACCTTTTCGGGCAAATTCCGCAACGTCGCGTTGACCAACCTGGTGTACGCCGCCATCTTCGCGCTGCCCCTCTTGTTTTCGGCCTTTATCCTGCCGAACATTATGCTGGGCCAAGTGATGAACGGCAGAAGTTTCATCGGTAACTTCGGCATTGGCTTTCCCAACGTGGCGGACGACGTGAACGCGGCTTTGGGCGAGTTGATGCGTTGGTATCGCATACTCATCTTCCCCTGCAATATCGGCTCGATATTCCTGGCCGTATTCGGCCTGTCGGGCGTATTCCACGTGTCGCGCGGACTTATGTGGGACGAGAAAGTGAAAATGCGCTCCTTCTTCCGCGGTATCAAGGCCTTGTGGAAACAGTTTTTGTGGATGGCCGCCGTGACGGCGGGCGTGGCCGCCGCGATGATGTACGGCATGGGTTGGCACATGGAATTGTATTTGACGGGCGCCGCCACCGCGGGCAGTTGGATATTGTTCTTCGTATTGGTGCTGGTGGGCTTCGTGTACGTGATGCATCTCGGTATGCTGATGCCGATCGTGGCGTGCTACCGCTTCAAGGCGAAAGAGGCCATTGAAAACGCCTTTTTGCTGAACGCCATTTCGCCCATCACGGCCTTTATCGTATCCGCGTTCGTGGTGGGTATCGTGCTGTTGTCCTTGATGAGCCCCTTCGTGGCCTATCTGCTGGTGGCGTTTTTGCTGACGATGGGCTTTATGTTCTTCTCGATGACGTACACGGGCTACGCGCAATACTGCTTCGACAGTTTCATCGTGCCCCAAGTGGACCCCAAAAATCCCGATAAGCGCCGCGAAGTGGTGGTGCAAAAACGCGGGGGCGAGGTGCAAGAGAAGAATCCTTACGCCAAACAGCAACAGAAAGCGCCCCAAAAGTACGGGCAATATAAGGCCACGAACGGCAAGAAGCGCAAGAAGAAAAAGAAATGAGTTACGACGTATTGAGCCGTCATTACGACCGCTTGATGGGGGATTTTCCGTACGAGAAATATCTCGCGTTCATCCGCCCAAAGGCGGGGGAAAAGTGCCTCGACCTGGCCTGCGGTACGGGGAAAGTGTCCCGTATGCTGGCCGCGCAAGGCGCAATGGTGCACGGCGTGGATATCTCGGAATGTATGCTGAATATCGCGGTGCGCGAAGCGCGGGCGCAAGGTCTTGCGGTGACGTTCGGCCAAGGCGATATGCGCAAATTCGAGGGCACGGGATACGACCTCGTGACCTGCGTGTCGGACGGGTTGAACTATATCCCCACGAAAGACCTGCCGCCCCTCTTCGAGCGGGTGGAAGCCGCCCTCGCGGGAGGGGGACGAATGGTCTTCGACGTGTCTACTCCGTATAAACTGAGGGAAGTGCTGGGCGATAACGTCTACTATGAAGATTACGACGATTTGACCTACTATTGGGAGAACGCCTATAGCGAGCGCACCAAAAGCGTGCGAATGAAATTGACCTTCTTCGAGAAAGTGGGCGACGCTTACCGAAGAGAAGAGGAAACGCAAAAACAGTACGCGCACGAGGCGGAGGACATTCGAGCCGCCCTCGACCAAGCGGGGCTAACGATTGCCCGCCGTGTGGACGGCGACGCCTTCGACAAGGTGCGGGCAAAGAGCCTGCGGTGGGTGTACGACGTGAGAAAAAAGAGGTGAAAAATGGACAGCATAGCGAAAGCGTTGGTTTTCAACGGATTGGTGAAAGTGGCGGCCTTGGATACGACCGAAATAGTGCAACGCGCCATAGAATTGCATAAGACGTCGAAAGTGGCTTCGGTGGCTTTGGGAAAAACCCTGACCGTGGCCGCCTATATGGGCAACGAGATGAAGGGCGCGGACGATAGGTTGAGTATCAATATCGTGTCGGACGGGCCTTTGCAGAATATCGTGGTGGCCGCCGCGCACGGTACGGTACGCGGCTACGTCGCTAACCCGCAGGCAGAAGTGCCCGCCCTCGGAAACGGCAAGCAAAACACGGGAAAGGCCATCGGCTCGGGCACGGTGAACGTGGTGAAAGACCTCGGCCTCAAAGAGTGCTATACGGGGAAGTCGGAGATCGTCAACGGCAGTATCGACCAAGACTTCGCTTGGTACTTTACCGAAAGCGAAGGACAGCCCACGGCCCTGGCGCTCGCGGTCAACCTGGACGAAGAGGGGAATTGCACCTCGGCGGGCGGTATCGTGATACAGCCCATGCCCGATTGCCCCGACCATATCCTCGTGATGCTGGAGGATATCGCGATGAACTTCGCCGAGATAGACAAATTGGTGGCCTTCCGTAACGCCGAAAAACTCATCGACGATTATTTCGGCCACTTCGACATAGAATACTTCGAGCCCACGCACCCCACGTATCGGTGTATATGCAGCCCCTCGTATATGGCGGGCGTGGTGCGCAGTCTCGGACGGAACGAGTGCGTCAATATCTTGATGGAAAGGGGGAGTATCGAAATCGTGTGCCACTTCTGCAATACGAAGTACAACTTCGACAAACAACAGGTGATAGATATCTGGCAGGAATGGGATAGAACGCATAAGAAAGCATGATACTTGGATTTGCGGAAACGGCCGAATATTGGCTGGAACAAAGTCGAATAGCCAAACAGGAAAAGCGTATGAAGGACGCGCTACTTTGCGCGTACCGCGCCATGCGCATAGACGACGCGTTTGCCTATCGTCTGGCCTATGCCGAAACGCTATTGGATATGAAACAATACAAAATGGCGGCGGCCGTTTGCTTGCGTTATACGGGGAAATTCCGCGATGAAGAATATATGGACTACTGCACGCTGTTGTGCGACGCGGCGGCGAGAATGGGCGATATGTCCGCCTACGTGCATTATCAAATGGAGATCATGCGCGAGAGTGAATTTTTCGACGAAGAGGGCTTCGACGAGGTCGTGAACGACTTTATGAAGCACTTCGAAGAGCGCGAGCAGAAAAAGAATTTCGCCTTTGTCGACGACTTGCGCAAACGGAAGCACCGCGCGTGGTACGACGAACTCTACGACGCGTATATACGGGGAAATTATCGCCGCGCTTTGGAATTGGTGGAAGACCTTGACGGCGAAAACGAGTTTTACGTCGAAGCGCTGTTTATCTGGGGTATGAGCCTGGCTAAGACGGGCGACGTGGAGGAAGGCAAGCGAAAATTGTGGGAGATGTACGGCCTGACCAAGCACGATTCGCGCGTGCTGTATTACCTCGACGAAATGGGCGACGGTCTGACCGACGAGGAAATGCAAAAGGGATTGTCCGCTTTGGCGCCCGACGGCAACAAGGACAATATGGCCATGGCGAGCATTTGCGCGTATATGCACGCTCTGCACAAAACCGCTCTATACTACGCGCAAGCCGCCTACGATATAGAGCCGTACGACGTGGAGAGCGGACTGCGCTTGGCCGCGGCGTATTATAACCTCGGCGATAGGGAAAACGGGGATAGGTATTACCGCGAAGTGCTGGAAACCTACGCGGGATTCTTCCCGCGCGTGCTGGCGGACGTTCGCCTCGAAGCCCCCGTCGACCTCAACTTCGACTATGCGCCGGCGGAGACGTACGACGCGGTGGCGCGTTACGTGCGCAAATTGCAGGAAGGGGAGTATATGGCCGTGCTGATGCAGACCGACCTCGATTTTCGCGAGTGCGTGCGCTTCCTCTTGACCGCGCCCAACGCGGACCAAGTGGCTTTGGCCAAATTGGCGGGGGAGACCTGCGAGTGGCTGACGCCCGAGGGAATCCGCTTCGAGCGCGACCTTTTGATAGACCCCGCAACGGGGCGAACGGTGCGATTCCGCCTGCTGTTGAACCTGCTCGACAAGGTGCGCAAAGGTACGGTGAACGTGACCGTGGACTGGGTGTGCGAAACCTTCAAACTGAAAGTGCCCCCGTCATTTGAGGATTTCAGCCCCGATATGCGGCGCGTGTACGGGTATGCGTATCTGGAAATGGTGGGGCAAAACGCGCATAGAGAATTGAAACTGTCCAAAGTGATGGAAAAACTATACCTCAATCTGCCCGCCGAGAACTATCAAGCCGACGTGATGGGGTTGGCCGTGGTCGTGGGCGCGAAAATCGCCGACCTCGGGCCGCTCCTCACCGAAAAAGTGTTGGATAGCGGGTGGGATATCGATCTCTTTATGGGGTACGTGGACCTCGTAAAGCAGACGTTGAAAAACGCGTGAATATGAACGAACGAGAGATAAAACAAACGCTTGCGGAATTGCGGAAGATGCACCCCGAGGCCGAGTGCGAATTGGTGTACGGCACGCCCTACGAATTGTTGGTGAGCGTGATATTGTCCGCACAATGTACGGATAAGCGCGTGAACGAAGTGACGCCCGCCTTGTTCCGCTGGTGCAATACGCCCGAAGAAATGGCGAAGAAGACCGAGGAGGAGTTGATACCCTATATCCGCAGTTGCGGCTTTTACAACAACAAGGCGAAGAATATCATCGCCTGCGCCAAGTCCTTGGTGGAACGCTTCGGGGGCGAGGTGCCCAAAACCGTGGAGGAACTGGTGACCTTGGCGGGCGTGGGGCGGAAAACCGCCAACGTGGTGTACGCCGTGGCGTTCGGCGGGGACGCTATCCCCGTGGATACGCACGTCTTCCGCTTGGCGCACAGGCTGGGGCTGAGCGACGCGAATACGCCCGAAGGGGTGGAGAAAGACCTCAATCGACAAGTGCCCAAGGAAGAGTGGAGCGCCTTCCACCACCTGCTCATTCACCACGGGCGGTACGTGTGCAAGGCGAGAAACCCCGAATGCGAACGGTGCGAAATAACGCATTGCGGGGAACGCCGAGGGCGTAAGTGAAGTTTGCGCAAAGCGCAAGTTATGGGTTCGCCGAGGGCGAACGAGCCGTCGTGAGGCGGCGATAAGGAGAAAAGAAGATGTTTTTGGATAAGGCTGTGATTTATATCAAAGCGGGCAACGGCGGGAACGGTAAAGTGAGTTTCCACCGCGAAAAGTACGTGCCGACGGGCGGTCCCGACGGGGGCGACGGCGGCAGAGGCGGGGATATCGTGTTCGTCGCGGACGCCAATATGACCACGCTCATCGACTTCCGCTACCGCGCGCATTACAGGGCCGGCAACGGCGAGAACGGGGACGGCAACAACTGCTTCGGCGCAAACGGCGAAAGCATCTATATCAAGGTGCCTTGCGGTACGGTGATACGCGACGACGAAACGGGCAATATCCTCGCGGATATGTACGAGGACGGAATGCAGGTGACCGTGCTGAAAGGCGGCAGGGGCGGCAAGGGCAACGTGCGCTTCGCCACGCCTACCCGCAGGTCTCCCTCGTTCGCCCAAGACGGCGTGAAAACGGTGGAACACAAGGTGCAGTTGGAATTGAAAACCATAGCGGACATAGGCTTGGTGGGCTTCCCCAACGTGGGCAAGAGCACCCTGCTGTCCGTGCTGACCGAGGCGCGTCCCAAGATAGCCAACTACCACTTCACCACCTTGTCGCCCAACCTCGGCGTGATAAAGTTCTACGATAAGAATTACGTCATCGCGGATATTCCCGGCCTCATCGAGGGCGCGGCCGAGGGCGTGGGATTGGGACACGACTTTTTGCGCCACGTGGAAAGGGTGCGTATGCTCATACACGTGGTGGACGTATCCGGTCACGAGGGGAGAAACCCCGTGGACGATTATCGGCAAATCCGCAAGGAATTGGCCGAGTACAGCGAGGCGTTGACCGAACTGCCCGAATTGGTGGTGGCCAACAAGATGGACTTGGTGACGGAAGAGGACGGCAGTTATGCCCAAGATAGCGGCGAGGGCGCGGTGAAGCGCTTCGCCGAGGCCATCGGCAAGCCCGTGTACGGTATGAGCGCGGTGATACATTGGGGCGTGGACGAACTCGTGAAGAAGTTGAGCGAAGAGGTGACCAAATTGCCCCCGCCCAAGCGCGAGGAATACGTGCCCTACGAGTACCGCGACGAGGACGAGGACGAATTCGATATCGTCCGTACCGACGACGGCGCCTACGAAGTGGTGGGCGGCTTCGTCAATATGCTGGTGCGCAACGTCACTCTGGACGACGTGGACAGTTATCGGTACTTCCAGCGCAAATTGCGCGAGCGGGGCGTGATAGACGCGTTGCGCGAACGGGGCGCGAAAGAAGGGGATACCATTCGCATAGCGGAAGTGGAATTCGACTTCGTGGATTGAGGAAAGGAGAAGAAAAAATGTTGACGAGTAAGCAAAGATCGAGATTGATGGGGTTGTCAGCCAAGTTGCCGACGACTATGAATATAGGTAAGAACGGCGTGGGAGAAGGCGTCCTCGACAAGTTGGACGAACTGCTCAATCGCTACGAGTTGGTGAAAGTGGGCGTGTTGAAAAACAGCGGCACCACGGCGAAAGACCTCATCAACGAATTGGCCGACACGCTGGGCGCCGAGCCCGTGCACGCCATCGGCGGGAAGATAATCCTGTACCGTTACAGTACGGCCGAGGGCGTGGAACACGTGGCGTTGGACGAGGAGACCGCACGGCGCAACGAGCGGGAGAAAGAGCGCGAGGCCAAAAAACAGGAAGCAACCAAACGCGAGGCCAAAAAGGCCGCGTTGGCAAAACCATACCGCCCCGAGAAAAAGCACGGAGTGCACAAGGGCAAGGGTAGCAAACCTACGAAAAAGAAATAGGAGGAAGCTATGGCAACGAAGAAAACGTATCGGCAATACGCCCGCGTGATCGTGTCGGCGGGCGTCAACCTGAAAAAGGGCGAGATATTGGTGATAAACGCGCCTATATCGGCCAAAGAATTGGTGCTGGAAGTGACCAAAGCGGCCTACAAAAAGGGCGCGGACAGAGTGTACGTGGATTGGCGCGACGACGACGTGGGCAAGTTGTCCCTGACGATGGGCGGCGGAAGACGGCAACTTGAACCCGCCAAATGGGAAATAGATTATAAACAATATATGGTGGACAACGGGGTGTGCTACCTCAATATGTTGAGCGGAGACCCCGAATTGTATGCCGATGTGGACAAGGAATTGCTGGTGAAAGTGGCGCGGGCAAGGCATATGAATTTTGCCTTTTTCAGCGACGCGGTGACCGAAAACCTCATTAAATGGTGCATAGTGGGCGTGCCCGACCTGGCTTGGGCCAAGAAAGTCTTTCCCGACCTCACGCCCAAAGCCGCGCTCAATAAGTTGTGGGAGTACGTGGCGCACATCATGCGCCTGGATACCGCCAATCCCCTTGCGGCCTGGAAAGAACATAACGAGAACCTGAAACGGCGCTCGAAGATCCTCAACGAAATGGGGCTAAAACGCCTGCATTACACCAACGCGCTGGGTACCGACCTGTGGCTCGGGTTGCCCGACGGATACGTCTTCGAGGGTGGTAGCGAGAAGCATAGGAAGGGAAGCACGTTCAACCCGAATATGCCGACCGAAGAGATTTTCTCGGCGCCCTACAAGTACGGGGTGGACGGCAAAGTGGTGGCGAGTATGCCCCTCTATCACAACGGCGCGAAAGTGTCCGGCTTCGGCTTCGTGTTCGAGAAGGGCAAGATCGTGGACTATTGGGCCGAAGAGGGCAAGGATATCCTCGAAGGTATCCTCGGTACGGACGAGGGGAGCCGCTACCTCGGCGAAGTGGCGTTGGTGCCCTACGACAGCCCCATCAGCAACCTGCAAACCCTCTTCCTCGAAACCCTGTTCGACGAGAACGCCTCGTGTCACCTCGCCATCGGCACCGCCTATCCTTCGTGCGTGAAGGGCGGGCTGGAAATGGACGAGGAAGAACTGGAAAAAGCGGGGATAAACGTGAGCCACGAACACGTGGACTTTATGATAGGTACGTCCGATCTGCGTATCGACGGCGAAACGGCCGACGGGGCAGTCGTGGAAATATTCGTAAACGGAAACTTCGCGTTTTGACGAAGAACCGCATGAAAAGAGGTGAAAACTATGGAAAACAGAAAATTGAATTGGCAAGTATTCCCCATCGAATTGATCGTCTTGACCGTGTATCTGGCCGTCGGTTTTACGCTGCATCTATGGCACCCCACTTGGTTGGTGTTTTTGGCGATCCCTCTGTATCATTGGACGGTGGATATCATCCGCAATAAACGCATCAAGGGATTGCCTACCTTCCTGTCGGTGTGGGGGAGCACGGTGGTGTACCTCGCCGTCGGATTCAGCCTGGGGATTTGGCACCCCACTTGGCTGGTGTTTATGTCCGTGCCCATCGTGGGCGGGTTGGAAGGATTCTTCGCGGGCGGTATACGCGGTCAAATCAATAAGACCAAAGACAATATCAAAAAGAAAATCATCGGCGAAGATAAAGAGGGCGACCACGCGGATATCGAATAATGGAACTGCGGCAAGTCGTCGAAGAGATAGGCAAAAAGAACGGCGTAAGCGATTACGTCGTCTTTTCGTTCGGGGGAGATACCTACGCGTTTCTTTTCCTTGGGTATTATCCGCAGGAAGAGGGGCGGTTGATGGTGGATAACTATTACCCCGCCTATCAACGAGTGCGCAAAGCGCGGCTCGAATTGGAGACGGCTCTTGCGGAAGACTATGAAACGAAACCCATCGAGCACGGGTACAAGGGACTGGCCGTCCTGTCGGGAAAGGCAAAGGCCCTCGCTAATTCGCTGACCGCCATAGAGGGCTGGGGCAGCCAATTCGTGATGGAGGGTGTGTGTATAAAAGGGGAGTACGTCCCCCCCGTACAAGTGCCCGAGTACCTGCCCGAAGCCTACCGAGAAGCCTTGACGGATAGAGATAATCCGCTGTATGCCGAGGCTTGGTACGCGCTGTGCAAAGCACGCGAACACGAGAAGTGCGCGGGGTGCGGCAAGTGCGCGGCGGCCTGCCCGCAAGGCGCCATCGGGGCGCGATTCGACCAAGAAAAGTGCCTGAGACAAATGCAATCGGCGGGCTACGTGGAGGACGCGACGACCGCGAAAAAGATGGGACAGCGCGTGCTGGGGTGTCATACCTGTCAACGAGTGTGTCCCCTGAACGACCTGCCCGTGGTGCCCGCCGAAATAGACGGGGCGGAACTGCTCAAAGCGGCCCTAAAAGGCAAGAAAGCCCTGCAACCCTTCGCCGACTGCTTGGGGGCGAATTATCTGCGCCCCGCCAAGATCGTGGCGCTGGCCTTGAACGCCTTGGCAAACGCCAAGGACGGCAGATGGCGGGCGGAGGCCTTGCAAGCGAGAGAGCGATATGCGGACGAGCGGGTGCAAAAGGCGGTGGATAGGTATCTACGGGCTACGCCCGAAATAGAGCGCGAAGTCAAGTATATGCTGAGCGAAGAGGATTGGCGCGGGTTGAAGGCGCAAGCGAGCGAGAAAGGCGGCGCGACCATCTGCCAGGTCAATCATTACTTCGACGTGGGCGAGGGTGCGCGGGTGCGCATACGCGAGAAAGGCGGCAAGTACGAACTGACCGTCAAGATACGCATAGACAGCGAGAGCCTCGAAGAGCATAACGCGCCCATCGACGGGGCGTTGGCCGCAACGTGCTTTGCCGACGGGCTGACCGCCGAAACCATACGGCAATACGTGGGCTTGGCGAATATCGCGGACGGCAAGTATCTCGGCCGATTGGCTACCGAACGCACGACTTGGACGGAAGAGGGGTTGACCTTTGAGTTGGACAAAAACGAGTACCTCGGCAGGATAGACTACGAAATCGAGTGCGAAGTGTCGTCCGACGAGGATTGGGCGCGGGCGGAGAAGTGGATAATCGAACATGCCGCGAGCGCAAAAAAAGGCGTGAGCAAGCAAGCGAGATTTGGGGCCGCGCGGCGGAGAAGTACAAGAGAGTAGAGTAAGTGGAACCCGAAGGCGGGGTCGTGCATACAATGGGGGTATGTGCGGCATCGTGGGGTTTGTGAAAGATAACAGCCTGAAAGATTTGTATCATGGGCTGAAAACGTTGGAATATCGGGGGTACGACAGCGCGGGAGCGGCGTACTTCGACGGCAATAAAATCGTGATTTACAAGAGAAGAGGACGCGTCGAGAGGCTGCGTTCTTTTTTGTATACGCACGAGGCGGACGTGTGTATGGGACACACGCGTTGGGCGACGCACGGAGCGCCGTCTAAGGTGAACGCGCACCCGCATAGGGCGGGGAAATGGGCCGTTGTGCATAACGGGATCGTCGAAAACTACGTGGATCTGAGGAAGGAATTGGAGAGAATGGGGCGCAAAATGACGTCGGCCACCGATACCGAAGTGATCGCGCACCTATTGGACGCGTACGCCAAAGAGGAGGGGGACGCGGAGAGGGCTATCCGCAAGACCGTGGCGCGTCTAAAAGGGAATTGGGCGGTGGCGGCACTGTGGGAAGACGCGCCCGATAGGGTGTATCTCTTCAAAAAAGGCAATCCGCTGATCTTGGGCGAGGGGGAGGGCTTCGGCTGTTTCGCCTCGGACACGCCGGCCTTGGTGCGGCATACGCGGCGGATATACAAGATGAAGGACGGTGAGATCGCCGTGGTGACCAAAGAGGGGTGCCGCCTACTGTGCGAAGAGGGCGCGATCGGCCCTGCGTTCGGCGAGACGACCTTGCTGCCCGACGAGGTGGATAAAGGGGCGTATCCTACGTATATGGAGAAGGAAATAGCCGAAATCCCCGACGCGATGGAGAAAACGGCGGCGTATATCGAGGGGGCGACGCCCAAAGGGCTGTGGGAAGGTGTGGATCGCGTGATTTTGACGGGGTGCGGCACGGCGTATCACGCGTGCCTGTACGGGGCGAGCCTGTGCGAGGGCGTGGCGGCCGAGGCCGTGGTGGCGAGTGAGTTCGCGGAGCGGGCGGACGAGGTGGACGGCCATACCTTGGTGGTGGCCGTATCGCAAAGCGGGGAGACCGCCGATACCTTGACGGCCGTGCGCTTGGCAAAGGAGAGAGGCGCAAAAGTCGTGGGCGTGACCAACGTGCCCTCGAGCGGGCTGACGGGCGCGGTGGACGAGTGCTTGGTGACGCGAGCGGGCGCGGAGATAGCGGTGGCGGCGACCAAGAGCTACGCCACGCAACTGGTGGCCTTGCGCGGACTGCTGGGGGAAGACGCGGCGGCGGACGTGGCGTGCGCCGTGCGTGCGGTACGCGAAACGGCAGGGCGACAAGGCGCATTGGCGGCGGTGGCAAAGCGGAAATTCGACAACGTATTCTTACTGTCGAAAGGGCGCGATCACGCGACGTGTCTCGAGGGGGCGCTCAAGATAAAGGAAGTGGCGTATATGCCTTGCGATACCTGCTATGCGGGGGAGATAAAACACGGGCCGCTGGCGACCGTGACCGCTAAAACGTTGGTGGTGGCTCTGGCGACAGAAAGTCGGTACGCCGAGAAAATGCGCTCGGCCATCGCCGAAGTGCGCGCGCGGGGCGCGAAGGTGCTGGTGGTATCGTCGGACGAAGCGTTGTTGCGCGCGGGGGATTGGGGCTTCGCTCTGCCCGCAGTGGCGCGTGCGGCGGCCCCTATGGTGGCCGTGGTGCCCTTGATGTATCTGGCGCTGCGGCTGGCGCTGGAGCGGGGATTGGACCCGGATAAGCCGCGGAACTTGGCGAAATCGGTGACGGTGGAATGAGGGGCACGCTCCGCGTGAGTGAAGTTTTCGCTTGTGCGAAAGTGGGATGCATTCGCAGTGAAGTTCAAGGCACAGCCTTGAGTGAAGTTTGCGCGGGGCGCAAGTTGTGATAGGGATAATCGTTTGTCGGCGGAGAATAAAATGTATGTGTCTCAACTTATGGGATCCCTCGGTCTATTGCCCTTCAGGAGCAAGTGCCTCGGGATGACGTACTTAGCGACACGGATTGCAACTTCGTTGCGTTGCGGTAGGGATAGACGCCTGACGGTGTAATTAGGACTTGACAAGAGGGGGCGGGGGGCGATAGAATAAGTTTATGTCGACCTACTACCTAAATTCCTTTGACAGCACGCCTTTGCTCGTCCATTGTTGGGACGAAGTCGAAAACCCCAAGGGGTTGGTCTTGGTGTGTCACGACGTGGGCACGCATAGCGGCCGCTACGAGGGGTTGGCGCGGGTGCTGAACGAGAAGGGAATGGTGGTGCTGGCCTACGATTTGCGCGGATTCGGCGCGACGGCACGCCCCGAACGGCTGGGATTCGGCAATAAGAAAAGCTACGAGTACAGCGTAGAAGATATCCATTTTTTGTTCCGCTATTTCAAGCGGGAATACGATTTGCCCATCGTGTTGATGGGGCAGGGCTACGGCGGTTATTTGATTTTGAGCGCGTTGGAGCGCGGTATGGCGTCGCCACGAGGAGTGGCGCTGTTGTCCGTGGGCAAACAGCAACGACAAAACCTCTACGCCGCTTTGGCCGTGGCCAAGACCTTGCCTTTGCGCGATAGGGCGACCACGTTGGGGTTGGCGATGTTGCAACCTTTGGTGGAGAAGGAAGAAAACGAAAAACAGTCGGGGTATGCGGATCCCTTGGATAACGTGGTGCCTACGGTGGCCTTTGACTTGGCCTTGATAGAGGGGTTATTGGACGCGTCTAAGGGCGAAAATTTCGCGAAAATAGACAAAACCGTACCGTACGCCTTGTTCGCGGGGATGAAAGACGCGGCGCTCGGCGCGGAAGGCGAGAGCGCGTTGGCGCTCCTGTTGTCCATGCGCGCGTTGGGTATCGAGCCGCGCTTCTTCGGCTACGAGGACGCCGCGCACGACCTCTTGACGCACCCGCTGGCGGATAGGTACTGCGGGCATATCGCGGAGTTTGTCGGCGCTTGTCTGGAAACGCCGGGCTTGTAACGAGCGAGAGAATTGACGGATATGCCGAGTTGCGGTGGTTCGCTTGACGGCGAGAGGAAAGAGGAAAAGTGCCTCTGGATTTCTCGGCACAATGTGAGGTGAAATCCAAGGCATAGCCTTGGGAGAAATCCGTGCCGAGGCACGGGCGAAATCCGCTCGAACCGCGAGCGGGTGAAATCCGACGTCCGTCGGGAAGTGGTAGAAATAGATATTTGCAGTAAGAGAAAAGGGAATGTGACTCTACTTAGGGGATTCCTCGACAAGCTCGGAATGACGGTTGGTTATAGTCGGCTTTTGTGATTTCGTAGAAAGAAATAGAAAAATGGTACGCAAAAAATGCGTACCGTATGTGTTTGCCTTTTCGGGTAACCTTAGATAGAAAAGGAAAGACGATTAGGCGTTGACTTTGCGAATGACCTTGTTGCTACGAATGCAACGGGTGCATACGTATTTGCTGACGACAGTACCGTTCTCCACGATGCTGATCTTTTGCACGTTGACGTTCCAATGACGGGGGCTTTTGCGATTGCTGTGGCTGACGTTGTTGCCCGCCATAGCACCCTTGCCGCATATACTGCACACTCTCGACATAACAATACCTCCTTGTAACTTTGCCTAAATATCATAACACGAACGAATTGAATTGGCAACAAAATTGGACAAAGTTTTTGCGGAAATGCGTAACTTTTTATTTTGCGAAAGGGAAATAGAATAGATTTTGGGTGAAAAATCACGCCCGACGGGGGCGAACGGCGCGTTTTGACGGGGGAGAAAGGTACGTTGGAAACGGGAAATTGCGAAAATTTGGCGTAATGCGGTGCTATTTTCTTGCCAAAATCGCGGAAATATTGTATAGTTAAACTGACGTAGTGTGCATAGTATACTACGAATAACGCGTGAGATAGCGGATATGGCAGTTAAAACGAGCAACAAGTACGGTAAGATCTCGGTGTCGGACGACGCCGTGGTGATGGTGGCGAACCACGTCGCAAGCGAATGCTATGGCGTCGTGGATCTCGTGTCGCGCCGTGTGACCGACAGTTTGGCTCAACTGTTCCGCAACAACAGCAACACCAGAGGCGTAAAGGTGACGTGCGTCGATCATAATATCTATATCGATCTGTTCGTCATACTGAAGGACGGCGTGCCGCAGGACGCGGTGGTCGAAACCTTGCGCAAGACCGTGACCTACGCCGTGGAGAAATTCACGGGTATGGTGGTGAAAAAGGTCAACGTAAACGTGGTGGGCGTGCGCGTATAATCGGGAGAAGATAATGTATAAGAATATAGACGCGATAACTTTTAGAAAAATGTTCGTGGGCGGCGTGCAAAACCTCGCGGCGAACAAGGCGACGGTGGACAGCCTGAACGTGTTCCCCGTGCCCGACGGCGATACGGGTACCAATATGACGATGACCGTCAAAACCGCCCTCAAAGAGGTGGAAGCCTTGACGGACGCGGCCCTGAGTATGCAGAGCCTGACCGAGGCCATAAGCCGCGGAAGCCTACGGGGTGCGAGAGGTAACTCGGGCGTCATTACGAGCCAAATACTCAAAGGATTTTGCGATTATGTCAAAGATAAGGACGTGCTGAACGCCAAGGACTTCGCGGCGGGATTGCGCGAGGCCGCGAGAGTGGCGTACAGTTCGGTCAATAAGCCCAAAGAGGGCACCATCTTGACCGTCATCCGCGTGATTGGTGAGGAGTGCGGTCAGTTCGCGGGGCGTGGCAGCACGGTGGACGAGTTTCTCGAAGGCGTGCTGAGTATCGGTAGCGGCATACTGGCGAAAACCCCCGAAATGCTGCCCGTGCTGAAAAAGGCCGGCGTCGTAGACGCCGGTGGACAGGGATTGCTGTATATCCTGTCGGGCTGGCTGAAAGGCCTGACGGGTGAATTGGTGGAGACCAAAGAGGCCGAGGAAGCGCAACCCCAGGCCGACGTGGAGTTCGAGGGCGACCTCGACGAGTTGGAGGAGATCACTTTCGCCTACTGCACCGAGTTCTTCGTGACCAACCTCTATCCCAACGTGACCACCGCCGACATCGACAAATTGCGCGACAAATTGTCCAAATTGGGCGACAGCCTTATCTGCATAGGCGACCTCGATCTAATCAAAGTGCACGTACATACCAACACCCCCGGCCTGGCCTTGCAATACGCCGTGAAGTTGGGCGAGTTGGACAAAGTGAAAATCGAAAATATGCTGATGCAAAACCGCGCCATCCGCGCCAAGTTGGAGGCCGAACGCAAGCCTTTGGGCGTGGTGGCCGTGGCGAGCGGCTCGGGATATGGCAAGATGTTCAAGGATATGGGCGTGGACTACGTCATCACGGGCGGACAGACCATGAATCCGTCGGTGGACGACTTCTTGTCGGCCATCAAGCGCGTCAACGCGGACAGCGTACTCATCCTGCCCAACAATAAGAACGTCATCCTCGCCGCCGCGCAAGCGCAGGAAATGGTGGAGAAGACGTGCGTGGTGCTGCCGACCGTCAACGTGCAGAGCGGTTTGGCTTGTATGGCCTACTACGACCCCAACCTCGATATCAACACCAACGCAGACGCGATGCGCGCCGCCATCGAGGACTACGTGTGCGGCACTGTGACCACCGCCGTGCGCAATACCACGATGAACGGGTTGAAGGTGAAAGAGGGAAATTACATAGGCTTGAGCGACAAGAAACTGTTGGTGAAAGGCGTGGATCTGAAACCCACCGTCGTCAACCTCGTGGGCGCCTTGGGCGGCGAGGAAAAGGACGTGTTGAGCCTGTACTACGGCAAGGACGTGTCGAAAGAAGAATGCGACAGTATGGTGGAGGCCATAGAAGAGGCCTACCCCGAATTGGAAGTGATGCCCTTTGAGGGCGGACAGCCGCATTATTGGTACGACCTGTTGCTCGAATAGAGAAACGGTTTGAAAATCAAAACGCCCCATAGGGGCGTTTTTTTGCGAAAAATCGAGGGGGATTTCGCCTACGACAAGGTGAAAGCCGACAGTCGTCGGCCGATCGTCTTGTGGCGGCAATCAGCACAAAAGGCCCGCTTGGTAGGCGTGCTCCAAGGCGGTGGGACGGGAGAGTATCTCGGTCTTGCGCAAGACGCCGTAGCCGCGGACGACGGCAATGGTCTCGGGGTTGTCCAAACAGCGGAAAAAGCCGTTGAAGGCCGTGAGTATCTCGTCGAAGGCGTCGCGGTCGCGGTCCTCGCAGGTGAGAAGTAGCACGAACTTTTTGTCGTGTAGGCGGGCGTAATGCGCACAGCAACGGTCGATGAGGGTCTTGAGTTGGGCCGACATATTGTAGAAGTAGACGGGCGTGGCCAGACAGATGACGTCCGCCTCGGCCATGGCGTCGATGATGGCGGCCGCGTCGTCCGCTTGCACGCAGCGGGCGGTGTTGCGACAGGCTAAGCACCCCTTGCAATAGTTGACGGTGTAGTCGCCCAGCCAAAAACGGGTGACTTCGGCACCGACTTCGGCGGCACCGCGGACGAACTCGTCGCAAAGAATGTGGGAATTGCCCTTGCGGGGAGAAGAAGAGATGACGACGACTTTGCTCATAGACGGCTCCTTTGAAATGACATACTCACAGTATATAGTGTCGAAAGGAACTAAGTCAAGCAGTACATTTAATTAAGTTTCCGTATTGACTTGGCGCGGGGGATAAAATATAATAGAGTCAGCCTACACTACGTTTGGTGTAAAAAACATAATTGGAATGAGGTGGCGTATGAAAAAGATTATCGTCTTCGTGTTGGTGGTGTGCATAGTGGCAAGCACCGTGGCCGTGTTGGCGGGGTGCAAGGATAAGAAAGAGCCCGTGGATTATACCAAATTCAATATACTGTATCTGGGGGACTCCATCGCCGAGGCCATCGTGGGCGTGTCGCCCGAGGTCGAACGCGAGAATTACGGGTATTTCGGCATCATCGGACAGGTGAATAAGTATACTTATTCAAATCGCGCCATTTCGGGCAACCAAACGGGGGAATTGCTGGCCTATATACGGCGGGAGGAAGAGGACGCGTACCTGACCAAGTCTATGATCGGGCAAGCGGACGTCATTTGCATTTCCATTACGGGCAACGACCTGTTGTGGCACAACTTCCCCATGATGCTGTTCGAGTTGGCCGCCAAAGAGAAGTTCGGCGAGGACTACGTCAACCAACAAGTCGTGAAAGACGGGTACGAATATAAGCGCTATCAAGTCATCAACGAGGCGGGCGATATGCGCACCGTGGAGAAGGGCGAAACAGTGCCCTCCGCGGGGTGGCGTTGGGTGGCGCCCGGCGACGGGTTGGCGACCTTCGAGCGCGTGAAGCAAGTGGCGAAGAGCAACGTGGAGGCCGTGGTGGAAGAGTTGCATACGCAAAATCCGCAAGCGACCATTATCTTCCAAAACGTGTATAACCCCGTGGACGACGAGAGCGAGATTATTCCAATGGATTTGGTGGCGGATTTGATAAAGATAGACGCCAAATACGACTACGCGACCGAGGCGGGCGTGGAAGAATACCGCAAGAAAGGCGCGTATATGCTGGGCGCAATGTCGGATATATTGAAAGGCGTGGCCGGGAAAAACGACAAAGTGGAGTTCGTGGACGTGGCCAAGGCATTCGACGAGATCTATCGCAACGACCGCGCTCGCGGCAAGAAATTGATATTCGTGGACGGCGTGCACCCCAGCGACCAAGGGCACGCGGTGATCGCGGCGACTCTGCAAAAGAAGTTGATCGAGTTGGGATTTGCCGAAGGCAAAAATTCGTTGGAAGCCTATAAGACCTTGCGCGTAGACCAATTGACGAGGCTGTATAAGGGCGTGAGCGGGTTCGATTACGACGGGGCCGTGGCCAAAGTGAACGCCGCAAAAGAATTCGACCAAGTGAGCGTGGCCTACTTCGGAGCCGTGGAGGGATACGAGGCGAAATTGTCCGCCGATCCCGCCGAGGGACGCGCGACCAACGGCGTGTTCGTAAAGGAAGAAGAGCACTACGACCTCTCGCGCGTGGTGTCCAAAAAAGCCGACTACGCGACACAAGAGGGGTTGGACGGCGTGTTGAAACTGCTTGACCCGCTATTCGAGGAAAAACGGTTGACGCTTTCGACGGACGGCGTGATGGAGATCAAAGTGACGGTGTGCGCGGACGATGTGAAGGCCTTTCTTTCCCTCGTCAATCTGGACGGTATGGTGCTGGGCGGCAAGGAAGACACCTTCTACCAAGACGCGGAGGGCAACTTGACCAACCTCAAAATGAACGGCGCGATGGACGCCTTTTGGACCATTTCGGCGTATGCCGACCAGCTGTTCCCCGGACTGGGCTTCACCAAGGGGACGTTGGGCGCGAATTTCCACTATTTGTTCGATAGTCTCGGCCTCGGCATCGAGGGGTTGGAGCCTTTGATGTCCGTTCCCTACGTGGACGAGGCGGGGCTGCCCGTGGATATGGCGCCCGAAGGCACCGTCGACCAAGATACGGTGGGGAAGACCTACGCGTCCTACGTGGACTATCTGTGCGCCTATCTCGGGCGCTACCAGGAAGTGGTGGACGCGGACGGGCGTACTTTGCACGTGGATAAGTTGCCCGCGGGCGTGACTGCGAAGTTGGGTGAAATAGGCGACCTGACCGTGCATATCAAGACCGCGTATTCGCTGAAAACCGTGACCGCTTCGGACGGCAAGACCTACGAAGCCGTGTATTGCGGCGCGTATCGGGAGAATACTTCGCCCTGGCTCGTGATGACCAAGTACGTGGACGACGAAGGGAAAGCGCACCTCAAAATGTGTTTCGAGGTGATGGGGATAGAGATACACTTTTGAGGCGAATTATATTCGCCTCAAAAGGTGAAGTTCAAGGCGAAGCCTTGAGTGAAGTTTGACATCCGTCAAGTGAAGTTTCGCCTGCGGCGAAAGCGCGGGGATAAAAGAAAAGAGTAGATGAAAGACGTGTTGACCGTGGAAAATATGAGATTGGCCGACCGAGCGACGATGGCGCGAGAGGGCATTGACGAGATCGCGCTCGTGAAAAGAGTCGCCGAGGCCATCATGGGTTACCGCGCGTGGGCGAGACGTATCGCCGTCGCGTGCGGCAAGGGCAACAACGGCGCGGACGGAATGGCGTTGGCGGGCGTGCTGGCGGCGCGGGGCGCGGACGTGACCGTGTACTGCGTGGAAGGAAAGAGAAGCCCCGCCTGCGCGTATTACCGCGAGACTTTGCCGAAAAAGGTCAAGGTGGTGGAAATAGACGAAACTACCCGCATAGAGGGCTACGATATCGTATTCGACTGCTTGTTGGGGACGGGCTTCGAGGGCGTGCCGAAGGGCGCGGCGGCTTGGGGCATACGCGCCGTCAACGAGAGCGGGGCGACGGTGGTATCGGTGGATATCGCAAGCGGTCTCAATGCCGACAGCGGTATGGCCGAATTGTGCGTAAAATCCGACCTCACTTTGAGTATCGGCGGGTATAAGGCGGGCAACCTGTTGAATATGGCCAAAGATACCTACCGCACGCTCGACGTGCTCGAGGTGGGCATTGTGCCCGTGACCGAGACCTACGGGTTGGCGGAGGCCGCGGATGTGAAGGCCGCGTTGGGCGAACGAAAACACTTCTCCAACAAGGGCGACTATGGCTATATCGCCCTCGTCGGCGGGAGTTTGCCCTATTCGGGCGCGGTGCGGTTGGCCGCGATGGCCGCCGCCGCGATGCGTTCGGGCGCGGGCGTGGCGAAGGTGGCGACGGCGAAGAGTTTGTGCCCCCTACTGGTGCCGCAGATATTGGAAAGCACGCTGTACCCCTTGTGCGAGCGGGACGGCCAGATCGGGTTTGACCGCGAGGAGATAGAGCGGCTCGTCGGCAACGTCAAAGCCGTGGCGTTCGGTATGGGCGTGGGTACGGGCGAGGGCGCAAAGGCCATTCTTGCGTACCTATTGGAAAACTACGCGGGCAGGCTCGTGGTGGACGCGGACGGGCTGACCTTGTTGTCGCAAATGGACGCGGACTTTCTTCGTAGAAGAAAATGCACGCTCGTATTGACCCCGCACGTCAAGGAATTCGGACGGATGACGGGCAAGAGCGTAGAGGATATATTCGCGCATTTCGCGGAATACGCCGTGGACTACGCCAAAGCGGTGGGGGCGGTGGTGCTGTTGAAAGGCGCGACGACCGTCGTGACCGACGGCAAGCGGGTGGCCTTGGTAGACGCGGGGGCGCCCGGTATGGCGACCGCAGGCTCGGGCGACGTACTGTCGGGGGTGCTGGCGGCGACGTTGGGCTACGTGGAGGACGCGTGGACGGCGACCTATGCCGCCGCGTATATCAACGGCAAAGCGGGCGAAGCGGCGCAAGCAAAAGTGGGCGCGACGAGTATGATCGCCTCGGATACGGTGCGTGAGATAGCGGGCGTGATAGGGACAATGTAGGCGCCAAAGGCGCGGAGAGATTCGTATGCGGTGCATACGGGAGAAATCCGTGCCAAGGCACGGGTGAAATCCGCTCGAACCGAGAACGGGTGAAATCCGACGTCCGTCGGGACGTGGGCGCGCGGGGCGCGGAAGACGGTTTAAGATATTGTAAGCCAATATTAGTGAATTGCACGCTGTGCGTGCGTGAATTGCGCAAAGCGTGTGAATTTGCTTGCTACGACGGAAAGAAACATTGTATAATGTTTTTACATTTCATTTGATTTGGAGGCGGATATGGCTGACAAAAAGAGAATAGAGACCATTTGCGTGCAAGGCGGATATACGCCCAAGAACGGCGAACCGCGACAAATACCCATCTACCAAAGCACCACGTTCAAGTACGATACGAGCGAGGATATGGGCAAGTTGTTCGACCTCGAGGCGTCGGGCTACTTCTATACGCGTCTGCAAAACCCCACCAACGATTACGTGGCCGCCAAGTTGGCCGAGTTGGAGGGGGGTACGGCGGGCATGCTGACCTCGTCGGGGCAGGCGGCCAATTTCTTCGCGGTGTTCAACCTGGCGCAAGCGGGCGACCACGTGGTGGCGAGCGCCGCCATCTACGGAGGCACGTTCAACCTGTTCAACGTGACGATGAAGAAGATGGGTATCGACTTCACGTTCGTCTCGCCCGACGCCACCGAAGAGGAGTTGGAAGCGGCTTTCCGTCCCAACACGAAGGCTTTGTTCGGCGAGACTATCGCCAACCCCGCTTTGTCCGTGCTGGATATCGAGATGTTCGCCCGCGTGGCGCATAAGATGGGCGTGCCTTTCATCATCGACAACACCTTCGCCACGCCCGTGCATTGCCGTCCCATCGAATGGGGCGCGGATATCGTGACGCACTCCACGACCAAGTACATAGACGGACACGGCAGTTCGGTCGGCGGCGCTATCGTGGACGCGGGCAAGTTCGACTGGATGGCCCATAAGGACAAGTTCCCCGGCCTGACTACGCCCGACGACAGTTATCACGGCATCGTGTACGCCGAGAAGTTCGGCAAAGAAGGCGCGTTCATCACCAAATGCACCGCGCAACTGATGCGTGACTTCGGCGCGATACAGGCACCGCAACACGCGTATTATATCAACCTCGGCTTGGAAAGCCTGCCCGTGAGAATGGCGCGTCACGCCGAGAACGGTCAAAAAGTGGCCGAATTTTTGGCCGCGCACGACAAGATCGAGTGGGTGCGCTACTGCGGTCTCAAAGGGGATAAGTATTACGAATTGGGGCAAAAGTACCTGCCGAAAGGAAGCTGCGGCGTGGTGAGTTTCGGCGTGAAGGGCGGTAGAAAGGCCGCCGAGACCTTTATGAAGAACCTGAAGGTGGCCGCCATCGAAACGCACGTCGCGGACGCGCGGACCTGCTGTCTGCACCCCGCTTCGGCTACCCACAGACAACTGACCGACGAGCAACTGGAGGCGGCGGGTATCTCCGCGAACCTCGTGCGCTACAGCTGCGGATTGGAGAACGCGGACGACCTCATCGAGGATATCGCGCAAGCCTTGGAAATGATTTGATATGCCTATCATCGTACCGAAGGACATACCCGCCGCGAAAGTGCTGGCGGGGGAAAATATATTCGTGATGAACGAATTGCGAGCGGCCACGCAGGACATACGTCCTCTGGAAATCGCCGTGCTCAATCTCATGCCCACGAAAATCGTGACCGAGACGCAGTTGATGCGCCTACTGTCCAACTCGCCGTTGCAGGTGAATATCACGCTGTTGGCGACGCGCTCCTACGTGGGGAAGAATACGCCCGTGTCCCATTTGGATAAGTTCTACTGCACGTTCGACGACGTGAAGCATCGCCGCTTCGACGGTATGATTATCACGGGCGCACCCGTGGAAGATATCGACTTCGCGGACGTGAAATATTGGGACGAGTTGGCCGAAGTGTTCGAGTTCGTCAAAACGAACGTGACTTCGACGATGTTTATCTGCTGGGGCGCGCAGGCCGCCGTGCATTATTATTACGGCATAGAAAAACAGCCCTTGCCCAAGAAATTGTTCGGTATCTATCGGTATTACGGGTTCGACCGCTTCGAGCCACTGCTCAAGGGACTGGACGACGGCTTTGCCATGCCGCACAGCAGGCATACGACCATACGCGAGAAGGACGTAAGAGAGAGCAAGGACCTCGTGCTGTTGGCGTCGTCCGAGGAGACGGGGCCGGCCATCGCAAGGTCGGTGGATAATCGCTTCATCTTCGTCTTCGGACACCCCGAGTATGACCGCGAAACCTTGGAGACCGAGTACCTGCGCGACCTCGGGAAGGGGTTGCCCATCGAGGCGCCCGTCCATTATTATCGCGAAGGGACCGCGGGGGAGATCGATTTTTGTTGGAGTTCGACGGCAAATCTCTTGTACTCCAACTGGTTGAACCACTACGTGTATCAAATCACGCCGTACGATTGGAAGTAGGCTTGCCATAGGCAAGCGCACCCCTATGGGGAGAGAAATCCAAGGCACATAGCCTTGGGTGAAATCCGTGGGTTGCACGGGATAAATCCGCTCAAACCATGAGCGGGAGAAATCCGACGTGCATCGGGATGCGACAGTTTTCCGATGGTGGATGCGAGATGGTCGGCGGGGCCTAAGTGAGTGTCAATTTGAAAGGTGCTGAAAAAAGAATTGCCCCTGCGCGACCAAACGCGAGGGGCAACGTTTTATATTTTGAATGATCTAATAGTGTTTCCGTCCTAAAAGCACGTCGATATCTTCGCCGAAGTAATCGGCGATTTTGCATAAATTGGCAATCGAAATTTCGCGTTGACAATGCAGGTAGCGAGAGAGCGTTTGTTGGGGTATGCCGACGCGTTTTGCAAATTCGTTGACCGACATTTCGCCTAACAACTCGCGCAAGTTTTTCGCAAATATAAGCATATAGTTTTTTGTTTCATTGTTCTCCATATCAAAAGATTACACCTTTTGGTGAAAGTTTATTGACATTACACCAAATGGTGTGATAAAGTAACAGTATAATCTATTTTTTTCAAAAGGAGGGCGTATGAGTTATATTGAAGAAAAAGTATTATCGGGGAATGAACATATCGTAAAACGAGCGACGATCAGCAAAATACCCTTGTTTTGGTGGTGGGTTGGCGGAATATTGGGGTGTTGGCTGTTGCTTATACCAACGATAAAAGCCATAAAAGCAACTTTGGCATATCGCACGACCGAATATGTGATAACCGACAAAAAAGTAATCGAGAAGAGAGGTATCGTTTCGGTGCGGTGCGACGAAATGCTCTTGGAGAAAGTGGAGAACGTGGTGGTTCAGCAAGCCTTTTGGGGCAGACTATGCAAGTTCGGTACTGTCATCATAAAAGGAACGAACCGAGACAATATCTATTTTGTCAATATCAAGGATTATCTTGATGTCAAGGAAGTTTTGAATGGAGTGATAGGGAGCAGAAACGAGTAGCAAAAAATGAATGGAAAAATCAAAAAACCCGACGAAAAGTCGGGTTTTTTGGAGGCACCACCCAGAATCGAACTGGGGATAAGGGTTTTGCAGACCCGGGCCTTACCGCTTGGCGATGGTGCCATATAAAAAATTGGAGCGGGAGACGGGATAGCCGTCGCGTCGCTCGGCGTGCTTCCGCAACGAACCCGCAAGCAGGTCACAAGCGAATATCGCTTGTCTTGTGCCAAAGGCACAAGCGAATCCCGTCTCAAAAAGAGAGGGAACGCTTAAGCACTTGTTTGGAGCGGGAGACGGGATTCGGACCCGCGACATTTGCCTTGGCAAGGCAACGCTCTACCACTGAGCCACTCCCGCGTGCTATTTGAATATATCATATTTTATGCCCGATTGCAACAATTTTTTGCAACTTTTCGAAAAAAAGTGTTATTTTGATGGTTGCGATAAAATGATTAGTTGACAGACGGGCAGGGGAATGGTACAATAGGCACAGTTGCCGGTGTGGCGAAATGGTAGACGCAAGGGACTTAAAATCCCTCGGAGTAACATCCGTACCGGTTCGAGTCCGGTCACCGGCACCACCTCAAAAACAGCCCTACAACCCGTAGGGTTGTTTTTCGTATGGGGTGACGCTATGCTTGCATAAAGCGGCACCCCTATACGAAAAAAGGAGCGCGAGAGCGCGAGGGCTGTTTTTGAGGTGGTAGCACACCCCCTGGGAAAGGGGCCGGACGGATTTGCCGCAAGGCGGCAAAATCTTGTACGGTCGAAACGGTGCGGGGTGACGCTATGCTTGCATAAAGCGGCACCCCTATACGAAAAAAGGAGCGCGAGAGCGCGAGGGCTGTTTTTGAGGTGGTAGCACACCCCTTGTCCGACATCGCACCATTGCTTGCCTTGCCCGATGGACAAGGCTGTGCTTTTTGCGCGTGTCGTCCTCTCCGTGTCACGTTTCGCTGTGCTGTACGCGACACGGGTGGCTGCCGCAATCGGTCAATAAAAATGTACGGACGGATTTGGCGCAAGGCGAGGAACTATTCCGGTCACCAGGTGACGCTATGCTTGCATAAAGCGGCACACATATACGAAAAAGGGAGCGCGAGAACCGCACTTCCGTTAGGGAATTTTCGGTAAGGCTGTCCTTTGAGAATCAGGCGTGGCGTGATGCCACGCCTTTTCTCTTGATCATTTTAGTCGAAGTCGGGGATCTCAACGGCTCCGACGAAATTTTAAATTATTCCGATTGTGCGTTTGTAATATCCGTCAATCTTCTGCTAACTTTGTAAAGTCAGGGTGTTGGAAAATTCCAACACCCTGACTGTTTTTCTGTTATTGCGGTTTATTCGCCTTGGTCGTTAGTGTCCTTTTTGCCGAGTTTGATGACGCCTTTCTTTTTGAGAAGGAAGAAGCAACCTACGCCTGCGCCTGCGAGCACAACAACGATCGCAATGACGATACCTGCGATAGCACCGCCGGAAAGACCTTTCTTTTCGGGGGAAGGATTGACTTCCGGTTCGGACGGTTGCGGATTGACGGGATCGTCTTGTTGTGCGTTTTCGAACACGACCGCAAACTTGGAGAAGTGGTTGGTGTTAAAGGACACGAAACCGTTTGCAAACGTTGCGTTCATATCCGTTTTGTTGCCTTGCGCGTCAACATAGTAAACCTTTGCGACCTTACCTTCGGGAACAGCCGTTGTAAACGGAAGTTTGACAGATACGGTGCCGTTTGCAAAAGTTGTATTGCCGAGCGAAAGTTCGATGACGACTTGTATGCCTCCGAGCCCGTCGATACCGAAGTTTGATGTCAGGACGGAAGCCGTGAAATTTGCCGCATTGCCGCCGATTGCAGAAACGGCGTTTGCGTCAAAGGTAAGCACAAGATTGCCCGCGCTGATTTTGACTTTGCCGTTTGCGGCTTTTGCCGCGGCAAAGAGAGCCGCAAAATCGGAAGGTGTGCCGAGAGCCGCAGCATGCTCAAACACTTTTATGCCTTGCTCGTCGGTTGTATAACTGAAACCGCTTGCGGTTATAGCGCGTTGCTCTTTGTGTTCGGGGTTGTTCTGGCAAACGCGTTCTTCAACACCGTCCTCTGTTTCAGTCGCGGGAGTGACGACGTGCCAATCGCCCCAAGCATGAGCCGCCTTTTCGATCTTGCCGTCTCCTACTTTCCAAGCGTTAAGATCTGTGATCTCGTGCTCGCCGAGCGCGTCCGTAAAGCTCTTGCCGCATTGAGAACAAGTGTAATATGCTTGCACGCCGTATGCCGAGCAGGTGGCGGGAACTTCGCCGACTGATTCAAGGTGCTTGTGGAATGCGTCTATAACGAGCGATTCGGGTTCAACTTCATAGTATTCTTCGCCGTCCTGAACGAATTTCTTGTGGCAAACGGAGCATTCAAAGTGCGCGTGATTTCCGTCCGTGGTGCAAGTTGCGGCAGTTGCGGCAACTGCTTGATAGTTGTGCCCTGCCTTGATGACGAGCGTGGACGGATCGGCGCATTCTACCCAATGGTTTGTCGCGTCCTCCACATAATATTTGTCGTATCCGCCGAGCGTAAAGTGCTTGTGCGCTCTCATACCGTCTTCCGTGCAGGTAGCCGCTTGGGAAATAAGCGGAAGCCCGTCCGCTTCGCCGGTTCTGTAAACCCAGATATACGCACCGGCAAGGTTCTCTTCGCAGATATCGCACTTATTGGCGATCATGATGTAAGCGCCGTACGTTTCGTCTGTTCCGAACGTGTAGGTCGCCGTCACGTGTTCGTGCTGACAAGGAGCGACGACAGTAAGCGCGAAGTGGTGACCTTCAAAAGCACCGCGTTTGACGACAAACTGATCGTCAACGTTTTCATTGACGATGGATTGATAATCCATAACGACGTATGCGTCGTAAACGCCGTCAAGCGTTTCGATTTCGAGGGCGGAGAGTTTTGCCGCGCTCGTATCGAAGATAAGGTCTTGCGCGTTGTTATACGGGTCTATTCCGTCGCCGTAGTAGTCGGTTTGGGCGAAACAGATATATTCGATCTCGCCGTTCTCGTTCGGAATGCCGACGTAGAGGCGGTAACCCGTGACGAAGTGGTAATAACTCGACGCTTTGTGATTGCCGCGGAACCAGGTTTGCGCATTCGTAGAAACGCCACCGTTTGTAAAAATATACTCGTAGTTTGCGCTTGCGAAGTCAATCGTTTCACTGTTTCCAAGTTCAACTGTGACGGGATCGATTTCCGCCTCGTCTTCACGAGGGAGAACGACGATCGTAAATCTCATTCTCTCATCGTTTCCTCTGTTATACTCTATGGATTGAACGTGACCGAGTCCGTCGTCGTATTCGGCGTAGAATCTGCCATAATATTCAAACGTGCCCGCCATGGACGTGTCGATATACTTTTTGCCCATGCCGTTGTCGTTAAGCCCCGTTTCGTTTCTCCAATCCGTACCGATAGATTTATCGAAGTCGGTTGCATTGCCTTCGCTTGCCTCGAAGCCGATAAGGAAGACGTCGCCCAAGTGGCAAACGAGAGTGCGATCGTCGTTGTCGAGCGTATAGTCGGAATTGCCTTCCGCAAAGGATACCGAAAGACCGCTCGTAAGAGTGGCGTTCAGCACCGTGCTGTCTGTAATGACAAATTTGGCGGCGTCGGAACCTATAGAGCCTGCCGCGTTGGATACAACGCAGCGGTAATACGTGCCGTTGGTCGCAACGCTTCTGTCAACGAGATAGTTGAAAGCATCGGCGTTCGCGATATTCTCCCAAACGTTGCCGTCCTCTGACGACTGCCATTGGTAAGTAAGCGTGCCTTGTTTTGTGCTTGCATAAACGGCGATTGCGTGCGTGTTGTTGGCTTTTGCAAGGTTTGCGCCCTGCGGTTGGGTGTTGATAACGGGAAGCGGAAGGTCAATGAAACTGACGGAAACGTCCTCGGTGTTGGCGTTTCTCTTGTAGCCGTTTTTGGTGCCCGTCACCTGACAGCGCACGATCAGTGGATCGGCGTTCGTAGTTGCGCGGGAGATCGTGAGCGTCGCCGTGTCCGCATTTGCAAAGGTATAACCGTTCTTCGTGCCATTCTCGATCGCCTTGTAAAGCGGTGTGCCTTCCGCATACGCCCAAACGTAATACCATTGATAGGTCACGCCGTCAAAATAGTTTGCGTTGTCAACGGTCGCGCCGACATGAACGTCATAGCCTTTCACTTCTTCGATTTCCGTAGGATTCGAGAGTTTTGCGACAGGGGAATCATAATCAACGACAGAATATGTAATTTCATCGGAATATTCCCAAACCGAATACAAATTACGGTTTACAAAACGCACGCCGACGCGCAAAGTTTTTTCGGTTATCTCGGCAGAGCCCGGATAATACGTTGCTTTCGTTGCATAATTGATATTCTGCCATTCGTTGCCGACAAGTTGTTGCCATTGATATCCGCGCGGACGTCATTGCCGTTTTTATTGTTTTTGGTAGAATATTTCGCTTCTAATTTTGGATTTTGTCCGATTGATACGCTGATATTTCCCGTCTGTCCCGAATATGCAACTGCCAAATCCGCAGGCGCGGCAGGAGTAATGTTTTGAGAAACGCGGTCGCTTTCAAAATAACGAACTGCCCCTGCTTTTTCAGAAGCAAATACTGCATAATACGTCGCATAGTTTGACCCGAACGGAACCGTGTCCTTATAATAGTATTCGGACGTAGTCACTATTTTTTCAAACGAACCGCCGTTTAGACTTCTGTACCAAGATACGGAAATATTGTTCGGGAACGCATTCCAAACGTCATAACTTGCTTCGGGCTTCAATTCTATACTGACGCCTTTTGTCGGATCGAAATCATCTGCCGTCACGTCATTGTTCAAAACTTCACCGATCCTAATACCGGAATTGATTGAAGCCGGCGTTGTGGAAGGAACGTTGAGCGAACCATACCACGCCGTGCCCTGCGATATACTTTTAGGTTGGTAATTTGACAAATTGAATGTTTGCGCCTTCGGCAAGTCAACGTCGCCCAGCGTTGCTTGTTGGCTTGTCGTTTTGATACTGAAATCGCTTCCTTTGCCGGTAGCGCTTAAATCTCGAACGCCAAGTGCGCCGATTTTACCACCGGACATCAATACAGTCGATCCTTTGTAATGGAAATAATCCGATATCTTCATATTGCCTTCGATTTTGACGGTGGCGCTTGCGGCAGAGAAATCTTCTAAGCCGATATAATAATCCGTGATTCTTTCAATAGAACCGATGGTATATTCGGAAATGTTCAATTTGGCATTTATGCCAAGAGCAATGGTGCCGAATTGAATCAATCTCTTTATGTTGCCGAACATTGAAAACGTTCTGACATCGATATTGAGCGTTCCGCCATCAACATCGATTTGACTAAATCTGAATTGTCCGCCGCCGACGCTGTCAATGACAGTCAGCGAGCCATACACTTTAAGGTAAAAACAATCATCGCGAGTGGAATAGATTTTGTGTCCGTTGAGATCGAGCGTGATATTATCGCCGGCTTTTATGTCAAAATTACCGTTCGGATCACCGATACCGGTTGAAACATAATAGTCTTTTTCGAGTACGTGCGTACCGCTACCGCGCAACAAATTTTGAAGCGCATAATGATCGGCGCTTTCCGCATGCG
Organism: Clostridia bacterium; assembly: GCA_017394805.1. Lineage (NCBI taxonomy): Bacteria > Bacillati > Bacillota > Clostridia > Clostridia bacterium. The sequence continues at coordinate 30,474 of JAFPXC010000002.1, forward strand.
CGGTCAGAGTTGTGGCGGGCAAAAGCGCAAATACCATTGCAAGCATTATCGCTATGCCGAGCAAAACGGATACTACGCTTGCCATCTTTTTTCTTGTCTTTTGGTTTGTCATAAGATTCTCTCCTTTTCTACTGAAAAAAGTTGCTTTAATTTTAATCTTTTTCTTTAGAAAAAGGAATAGTTAGAGCGGCCAAAAACGCATGGCCGCTCGGCTAAACTTTTCAATTTGATTCATGACACGGCAAATATTGTGGGATTTCCGCAAAAACAGAGAGGAACGTATATGATTATAATAAAAAACATGCCACAGATTTTGCCCTCATTCCCGCAGTTGCCGGATTATGCAAAAATCAAAAGTAATCTTTGTAGCGAAGGATAAGATCGGTACGTGACGAACAAGCAAGCTTTCTGTAAATATTCATCAGATCGAACTTGATCGTTCCAACCGAAAAATGCAGTTCTTCGGCAATTTGTTCTCTCGTTTTGCCTGAAAGCGTCAAGGCGACGATCTTGTATTCTCTCTCGGTCAGCGTGTCGATGCGCTCTTTTTCGGTCATAACAGGCGCAACGGGTTGCTGTTCTTCCGTTTCCGACGTTTCGGCTCCCGTTTCTTGCGCTTCGGGGGCTTTTATATTTGTTTTTCTCTTCTTTCTGAACACCGCGAAGAGAACGACGAACGACGCGGAGAGCGCCGCGCCTATCACGACGAGAACGATCGTCAGCGTAAGATCGATTTGCGATTTTGCGGGAATTTCGTTGTATTCTCCGATGGCGCAGGATTGCGTTGCACCCGCAAATGCGCTGTGCCAACTTCGATACACGTTTGCAGGGACGTAAATATCCGCGTCGCGCTCCTTTACGGCGTAAACGCTTTCTCCATCTGCGATGTTCAGATCGTTTATTGCACCGCTGTCGAGCGCTTCGGCCGCCGTAGCGATATAATTATAGGCAGAAGGAGAAGTCTCGTATTCATCGTCGCCAATCACCATACAGCCGCGCAGAACGATATAGCCGAGAAGCCCGTCCGCCTCGTAAAAGCGGAACGTGCCTTGGTCCGGCGCCGTATTGTTCGCCGCTTTTGAAAACAGAAGATTGATTTGTCCGCCGTTATATTTCTTTGTCCAATAGGCATATGGCTGTGTATAGAGAATACTTCCTTTATTCGTCGCCGTGTTGCCGTAGAACTCGCACCCGATAAAGTCGATGGGTTGCCCCTGCAAACTGTCAATGAACACCGCGCCGCCGTCTTCCGCTCTGTTGTTTTCGATACGACAGTTTTTTATCAGCATACTACCGTTTCCCGCAAAAGCGGAAGTGAGCGCAAGCCCGCCGCCGTATTTGGTTTCATTGCCCGCGATAACGCAGTCGGCCATATCGAGGTCTACGCCGCCGATATAAACGCCGCCGCCACGGTCTTCGGAGCCGAGATCGGCGAACGGATAGAACGCATTGTCATTTATATTGCAGTTTTTTATTTCGGCTTTTCCGTTACTGATTACAAAACCGCCCGCCGCGCCTACGGTGTTATGATAAAAATTACTGTTTTCGATTTTGGTCGTCAATTTGTCGTTGAACACTTTGACCGTGCCGTGTTTTGCCACGTTGTCATGAAAATCGCAGTTTTCTATCAAGAGCGTCTGCTCTCCGTCGCGAAACTTGTTGCCGATATACAAGGCGCTGCCTTCGATCGAAGCGTAACCTTTGATTTCAACGTTCCGCAAGTCAAGATCGGTATAGCCCCAATCCGCCGTGATACAGCGTTTTTCTTCTCGTTCACCGCCAAACACTTCTTCAAAGGTTTTATCCGTTCCGTCAGGCTCTTCATAACAGCCGCCGTCCAAAATGATGTTTTCAAAGGTGACGGCGTTCGTTTCACCCGCAACGTTCGGACTGATGATTTTGAAATGCGCGTTTTTGATCGTCGCTTTCTTTCCGTTACCCCTGATTGTCAATCCGTAGTTTATCTGCAACACGGTGTCTTCGTCAAAGGTCAAGTCATCTGTGAGGATCAAAGTTTCCTTGTTTTGGAGCGCGGACAAAAACTCCGTTGTATCCCGTACAACTACGCCTTGCTGTTCTTTGTTGCTCGCACACCCGACAAACAATGCAGGCAGAGCGATTGCGAGCATCAAAGCCGCCGCTATTCTTTTAGCCATAAGTACGATTACTTTCAATTATGGAAACCTCAGATATACAAGAATAAATCTATTATACCATAATACTTTCTATAAATCAATGTAAGGGCGGCTAAACCTCTTTGGCCGCGCGGCTAATAATCGAAATGCCGCCGGGATTTCCGCATTTTTCGAGGTCTTGGCTGCAATAACAGTCAACTTCATTATTCTTGAAAACCGGTGCCGCCACATACAAAAAGGACTTGGAAATCAAATCCAAATCCTTGAATGCCCACCGCTTGAAAGTGCAATTACCATAAAATTTTAGTTTTTCATAAAATCCCTAATGGAACAGCTCTGAGCGCGAGGGCTGTTTTTGAGGTGGTAGCACACCCCTCGTCCGACATCGCACCATTGCTTGCCTTGCCCGATGGACAAGGCTGTGCCTTTTGCGCGTGTCGTCCTCTCCGTGTCACGTTTCGCTGTGCTGTACGCGACACGGGTGGCTGCCGCAATCGGTCAATAAAAATGGACGGACGGATTTGGCGCAAGGCGGCAAAATCTTGAACGGTCGAAACGGTGCGGGGCGTATAGGGTGACGCTATGCGCCTATCCTTAATATGGTCGATTGCCCGTTGGGCGCAACGAGCGGGCGAATAAAAAAAGACGTCTACGACAAAGAGGGAAAGGGAAAAGACCTTTCTCGAGAGGATTGCTCGAATACCTCGAAATGACGTAGGCGTCGGGGCGAGCGGGCGCGAATTATTGCTCGATGGTGAAGATGTCGGTGAAACCGGTGACATCGAAGATCTCGTAGACGTCCTCGGTGGGGTGGAGAATCTTCATGGTGCCCAGACGGTTCATCGTCTTTTGCGCCATAAGGAAGACGCGCAGACCCGCGGATGAGACGTAGTCGAGGCGGGAAACGTCGAAGGTCAAAGAGGTGACGCCCTCGAGACTTTCTTTGAGAGTGGCCTCGAGTTCGGGCGCGGTGAGGGTGTCCAAGCGGCCGATGAGGGCGAGGGTAAGTTCGGCGCCGCTTTGTTGTTTTTCGATGGTGAGTTCGTTTGCTATGGCCATAATTGTCTCCTTGTCGTAATTTTATTCGTTGGGGAAAGTTTTGATGATGATCATTTCCGCCGTGTCGTCCATAATGCCGACGCGTACTTCGTCCGCCAATTTGGACACGATGGATTTTTCGAGCTCGTCCCACTCGGCGGCGTTGGCGTCCGCCCGAAGGGAAGATTTGTATTGGGTGAGCGACCAAGTGTACGTGCCGAAGGAGGCGAAAGTCTCGGGATCGGACACCGTCATGCCCTGCACGAAGGCCGTGGTGGGTATGGTTTCGTCGTCCGGCTCCACCAAGCGTTGGTAGATGTCTTTGATCTTGCCCATAAATCCTTTGACCGCGGCGTTTTTGCCCGTAGAGGAGGCGGCGAGCAGTTTGCTTCGCTTGGCGGCGGTCATTCTCGTATCGGCCTTGAGGTGCAAAGAGACCTCGGGAAAATCGCTCTCGATCCAAAAATCCGCTTCGACCTGCCCGACGAGGGCGATCATCATGCCCATCATCTCCTCGGTGAGTAAAGCGAGGTGCAACGCGTCTTTTTTGCTCAATGACAGAAAAGCCGCCGTTTTTTCGGCCTGTAGGCGGGCGTCCCTGACACCCGTGCCGTCGTTCGTTACGCGTATGATATCCGATTTCATTATTTCTATCCTCTTGATTGTATGCTTGATATAGTTGATTGTATCATATTTCAAGGGCGTTTGCAATAGGTTGCGACGAAATGCGCCTCGCTTCGCCCTCTACGAAATGCGCTTCCGTAGGGTGAGGACGTTGTGCCCGTCGAGGTAGGCATAGGTGACCTCGTCCATCTTCTTCTTGACGAGGAATATGCCCAACCCGCCTATGGCTCTTTCGTCCGCCGAGAGGGTGACGTCGGGATCCGCCTTGGCCAAGGGATCGTAAGGAACGCCCTCGTCGCGGAAGACCAACGTGAGAACGCCGTCCTCGACGGAAGCGGATATTTCCACCTCGCCCGTCCCTTCGCCGTAGGCGTAGCAGGCGACGTTGGTGAATATCTCGTCCACCGACAACTCCACGGCCATCCGCGCCTTGGGCGAGCAGCCCGCGCCGTCGAGAAGATCGGTGACGAAGTCGGTAACGCGGGGCAGATTGGCGGTGTCGGCCTCGACGGTAAGGGAGCAAGGCTCGTTCGCCGCATCGGTAAGCTCGATGCACAGCATGGTGAGGTCGTCGAATTGGGGCGCTTCGCCCACGAAGGCGTTGACGGCGTCGGTGACGCCCGCGAGAATGCCCTCGGGAGATTCGTCCTTGTGCGCGTTGAGCGCGTCGAGCATACCTTGCAGGGTGAACATACGCTTGTCGCTGTCGGTGGCCTCGGGCACGCCGTCCGTGTAGAGGAAGAGTTTGTCCCCTTTGGCGAGGGTGAACTCGAAGTTTTTGTAGCGCACGCCCGACATGGCTCCTACGACCACGCCGTGCCTGGTCTTGAACAACTCGAAGGAGCCGTCTTTGCGATAGACGGCGGCGTCGTCGTGGCCCGCGTTGGACGCGATGACCTTGCCCGTGGAAATCTCCAGCACGCCCAACCACAAGGTGACGAACATCTCGGCCTCGTTGTGCGCGCAAATGGCGTCGTTGACGAAGGAGAGAACGTCGGCGGGGGTGCCGCCGCCCAACTTGACGCGCTCGGTGAGGAGAATGTTGGTGACCATCATGAACAAAGCGGCGGGAACGCCCTTGCCCGATACGTCGCCGATGACGAAGGCAAGGTGGTCGTCGTCTACTAAGAAGAAATTGTACAAGTCGCCGCCCACTTCTTTGGCGGGCGTCATAGACGCATAGATATCGAAATCCTTGCGGTAGGGGAAGGCGGGGAAGACGTTGGGGATAGAAGCCGCCTGTATGGTGGTGGCGACCGAAAGTTCCGCCCCGATGCGTTCACGCTCGGCCGTGGCCGCGGTGAGATTGGCGATATATTTGAGCATTTCGGATTCCATCTCGTCTATGGACACGCCGAGATTGCGCAACTCTTTGTAGCGGCTGACCTTCGCAAGCGACTGTCCCTGCGTGTTTTCGCGGGAGAAGCGGGTGGCTTCGGTCGAAATGGCCTGCAAGGGCATAAACAGTTTGCGATGGAAAAACAGCGCGTAGAATAGGGCGGTGAGAATGGCAAGCCCCAACGCCGTGACGCCGACTATGAGCATATAGCGGCGGAGAACGTCGGTGAGCCCGTTCATCATGCGGTGCATACAGAGAAGCGCCACCACCTTGCCCGTCGAATCTTTGACGGGAACCATCGTGGTGATGTGTGGCTTTTGCCCGTTGAGGTGCCGCGTGCGATAGACGGTCTCGTAGACGGAGCCCTCCTCGTAGATGGCGCGGTATTTGCGGCGATACTCGTCGTTGGTGGTGTCGCGCGGATGCCCCAATTCCCACGGCGTGTAGTTGGTGTTGCCGACGTCGTTGTTGACGTTGTTGAAAACCGAGACAAAACGCCCGTAATCCGATTGGTCGACCGCGATGACGTACATGATGGTGACGTGTATCTTGTGACAATAGACGTCGAGATAGGCGTTGGTGGCGGCGTACTCATCCATCAAATCGCCCGCAAGGTAGTCGTCTATATGATCGCCGTTGACGAGGGCGGTCGCCGTGTCCGCCATGCGGTAGGTGGCTTCGGCGTATTCGGACGTGAACGCGTCGGTGAAAGTAAAGTAACCGATGGTGCCCGTGATGGTGCCGAACACCAAAAGGAGCATAACGACCATGCCGATGACGTTGACGGACATATTGGAACCGGTGTTGCGTATTTTTTCCATATTACCTCGCTGGGCGTGGCGCGTGTGCGTCATAGAAATATGGAAATATTATATATGAGGAACTGATATTGTGTCAAGTGCCGAGAGGAATCAAAGCCGCGCTTTGGGAAAATCCGCTTGACAATCGGGAGAAATCGGCGCAAAGCGCCATCCTGAGCGCAGTTGTCAAGACGACGAAGTCGAAGTATCTCTGCGTCGGGATGTGGGAACGCGGGGCGTGAGCGATATGGTTGCCGTTGCCAACTGCGAGATATTCGCCAAGGGCGAATGCAAGAAGTTGATGGCGGCGCGAGGGAAAAATTGTGCTTGATATTAGGGGGAGAATGGGGTATAATGGTTGGGGCGCGCATGAAAGGCGCACCGAAAGCAAAGGAGTATGGAAGAATGAAACGCTTGATAGCAATTATGATGACGGCGATACTACTGGCGGCCGCGTTGGTCGGCTGTGCGAATACAGTGGATAAAAAAGAATACGTCGGCATCGTTTCGGCGATGGATAACGAGATTGCGGTGCTGTTGGACGAGGCGAAAATAGACCGCGTGGACGAGATAGGCGGTGTGAAGTATCACGTGGGTACCCTGAGAGGACAGAACGTTGTGATTACGCGGTCGGGTATCGGCAAAGTGCGCGCTTCGGCGGGCGTGACGGCGATGTTCAACGAATACAATATATCCAAAGTGCTGTTTACGGGCATTGCGGGCGGCGTGAAGGACGAGCTGGCGGTGATGGACGAGGTGATAGCGACACGGTTGGTCGAACACGACTACGGTATCATTGGCAACGACGGCTTTACCTGGCTGTCGGGAGACCCCGGTATGGGCGGTAAAAAAGGCGAGTATTACGCGTGCGACGAGGGCTTGGTCAATTTGGCCTACGAAGCGGCCGTCGCGGTGGTGGGCGCGGGACACGCATGGAAAGGCGTCATCGCCACGGGCGACCAGTTCATCGCTTCGGAGACTTACGTGGAACGATTGAAGAACGACTATGACGCCTACGCCTGCGAGATGGAAGGCGCGTCGGTGGCCGTGGTGTGTATACAGTACGGCAAGCCATTCGTGGTGGTGCGGGCGCTGTCGGATAAGGCGGACGGGCACGCGCACGAAAGTTATGAGAATTTCGGCGACGTGGCGGGCGCGAACAGCAGTAGAATCGTGCTGAAAATGCTGGAGGGAATGGGGAAGTAGTTGCCGAGGGCAACTGCAATATAGTCGGCAAAGCCGACTGCGAGATAAATCCCAAAAGGGATTGCGAATATATACCAACTACATAGGAGGCAGGAAGATGAGAAAGTATTTTGATTTCGAGGGAAGAGTGGCCGTCGTGACCGGTTGTTCAACGGGATTGGGCGTGCAAATGGCCAAAGCGTTGGCAAGTCAAGGCGCGCGCATCGTCGCCGTGGCTAGACGGCAGAATATGATAGACCAAGTGGCGGCCGATATACATAAGGAGTTCGGCGTGGAGACCTTGGCCGTCAAGTGCGATATAACGAACACCGAAGATGTGGAAAAGATGGTAGACGAGACGCTAAGTGTGTTCGGGCGGATCGACGTATTGGTGAATAACGCGGGCACGGGCGCGGTAGGCCCCGCCGAGGATATGTCCGACGACGAGTTCGATTGGGAGATGAACGTGGACCTTTTCGGCACCTTCCGCGTGGCGCGCGCCGTGGCAAAAAAGGCGATGATTCCGCAAAAATACGGCAGGATCATCAATATCGCCTCGATGTACGGCTTGGTGGGCAATAAGATCGCGGGGTCGGCTCCCTATCACGCGGCGAAGGGCGGCGTGGTCAATTTGACGAGGGCGCTGGCGGCCGAGTGGGGTAAGTACGGCATTACCGTCAACGCGATTTGCCCCGGCTACTTCTATACCGATTTGACGAGGGATACCTTGAATAGCGACTTCTTCCAAGCAAACGCTAAGACGATGATACCCGAAGAACGCTACGGTGAGGAGGGCGAGTTGGATACGGCGGTGCTGTTCTTGGCAAGCGAGAAGTCCGCCTATGTGACGGGCGTGAACCTGCCCGTGGACGGCGGCTATACGGCGATGTGAAAAATCGGCGTCCTAAGGGGCGCCGATTTTTTTGTGAAGTTTTCGCCATGCGAAAGTGAAGTTTGCGACTGCAAGTGAAGTTCAGGCATAGCCTCGAGTGAAGTTTGCGCAAGGCGCAAGTTGCGGCGGGATAGAACGGGTGAATTGGCGGCTCGTGCCGCCGTGAATTGCGCGAAGCGCGGGGCATCGTGAATTGCACCCACGGTGCGTTGCGGTAGGGATAGACGCTCGCCGGCTAAGGTGAGATAGTTGCCGAGGGAAACTGCGGTAAATTGCTATGCAATGCGATATAAATCCCCGAGGAAATTTGCGTGATAGCGCGTTGCTTCGCGGGCGGAGATATTCAAAAGAATGATAGGGAAAGCGCGGGATATTATATATTGTAATAGAGGGGAGTAAGCGACGAAAAACGACAAAAAGTGTGGCATGGAAAAGGACACTATATATTGTGTTGAGAAATGCATTTCGACACAAAATATAGGCTATATTGTGAAATTTTGAAAAGTTGGCGAAAAGGGCTTGTCTTTTCCCGAGGGCTATTGTATAATGAAAGTCCGCCGCTTGAAAGCGCGGGCGAAATCCGTGCGTAGGCGCGGGATAACGAAAGAAAACGGAAAGGATAGAGGAGATAAGATGTTCGTCACGACCAAACGTGGAAAAACCGAATATTTGACCCCCGTGACGCCTATGCAAGTGGCGTTGGATATGGGGAGCGAAGCGGTGGAAAAGACCATCTGCGCCGTAGTGGACTGCGAGGTGGTGGATATGGACTACGTGATCGACCGTGACTGTACGTTGGAATTGCTCGACATCGCGGACGAGCGGGCGCAAGTGGTGTATCAACACACGGCGGCGCACCTGTTGGCGCAAGCCGTCAAAGCCTTGTATCCCACGGCCAAATTGGTGGAAAGTCCCGCGACGAAGGACGGCTTCCGCTGCGACGTGGCTTTTGCGATGGAGCCGGAGGACGGGTTGCTGGGGCGATTGGTGGATGAGATGAAGAATATCGTCGAAGCCGACCTCGCCATCGAGCGTGAGGAGATGAGCCGTACCGCCGCCATCAAGATAATGCGCGGATACCGCGAATACTATAAGATACAAATCATCGAAGCGTTGCCCAAGGGTACGCGCGTAGCCATATATAAGTTCGGCGATTTCGAGGACTTGACGGCGGGACCGCACCTGTCGCATACGGGGCAGATAGTGGACTTCGCGCTGAAATCCGCGAAGCGCGTGGACCGCGTGTGGCGGATAGAGGGCGCGGCGTTCCCCGCAAAGGTCAAGGCGCAACCCGTGGAAAGACGAGGAAAAGCGAAAACGTACGGCGTGAGAGCGCCGTTGGTGAGAAAAAAATAAAGGGCGAATGAAGTGAACCCCATTTAGGACACTCAACAAAAAAGGTCCTACGAATACTTCCTATGGTACAATTGCCATAGGAGGTATTTTTATATGGCTAGTAAAGGACAAAAGTTTAACAAATACACAGTTGAGTTTAGACAAATGGTAGTTCAGCGATATCTAAACAATGATGGCACGCCTACTA